>JAUSCS010000013.1 GCA_030651135.1 Candidatus Woesearchaeota archaeon | reverse complement strand
ACCGCCTGCGCTAACAGAAGATCTAAATTCTATTCCTCCTATGCCATTAGAACCGCCTGGGTCTTTATCAAGTATTATATCGCCAGGATAAGTAGGTAATCCCAATGTAGAAGATAAATCTCCTATCTGAAGTCTTCCTCTCGGATTCGTTGTCCCGATGCCAACAGCATTATTTGATATGGTCAAAGTCCCTGCAATCGTCCCTTCATCAATCTGTTCTGCAGGATGCCCTGGGTTGTTGACAGCGGTCTGTGCTATTGCAATTCCAACAATAAAAACAAAAACAACAAATCCCAATATGTAGTATATGTGCTTTTTTGCAATATTTAGTTCTAATTTCATTTTATACCCTCTTTTATTATTTATCAACAGTTTTTATTTTCTCTCGATCTTTTGCAATAAAAATTTGTATGTTTCACCTGTCTTTAAGCTCTCCAAGTACAATCCCTCTTCATCTTCAAACATTCTCCATACAGGCTTATCGTCTTTGTTGAAAACAATATCCCCTGTATTGAATGCTGTTGCCTTGACTGTCCCTGCTACCTGCAATTTTACTGAAGGGCTCGTTGTTCCTATGCCAACATTGCCGGATGCATCCATTGTAAGAGTATTAAGATTATTTGCCCCAAGAATAAGCTTTCTTAAAGCTGAATCATGGGTAATATACGCGGCAGTATCATCAAGTAGGAATGTGAGAGTATACCCAGATAATCCTGATTTTGGTCTAAGTTTTAATGCTTCATCTTCAGAAGATGATGGTTGCACATAAAGTGCAGCTGTAGGGCTTGATGTTCCGATGCCGACGTTGCCTGCATCAGCGATATACATGAGGTCTGTACCAACAATATTTCTAAAGAAAAATCTGCTATTTTCACCACTGGCTCCGGTAAGCTGAAAACCTAAACCTCTGCTGGATGGACCCTGTAAAATTGCCTGGTTAGTATTGGAATCCAGCATCAACTGGGCATCTTGCCCCGCGTTGTAAACATAAACCTTGCCTCTAACATCCAACTTAGAGCTAGGGCTTGATGTTCCAATGCCGACGCTGCCAACACTGTTGCCCAATATAATGTTACCGCTACCAGCCGCATTTAAAATCAAATTACCATTGCTCCATGAACCTGGCGCAATCGAAAATGAGCCAGCGCCATTATACCCGCCGTATAGAAAACCCGTGTCTGTCAATTGAAATTTTGAGTTTGCTCCGACTACCTCTAATTTTACACCTGATGTAGGGCTCGTCGTCCCGATGCCGACATTGCCGTTTGATAAGATAGACATAGCATCTATATTGTCATTGTTAGTTAAAAAACGCAATCCTGCAGAGCTTGGGTTTATAATAGAGGAGAAAGTTGTAGCAGTTCCATCAAAAAACTTCAATGCCCTTGTTGTTCCGCCGCTTGTTTCTCCAATAGCCAAATTTCCGCCAGTTACGTGCAATTTTTCAGCAGGGCTTGCTGTCCCGATGCCGACGTTGCCACCACCATCTATAATAACATTACCTGTGCCCAAGTGGTTTATATAAAAAGTTGTAGAAACACCATTAAGTAAAGCATCTATGGCATTGGTATCAATTAACACAGTATTAGAACTTGTGACGCCACCAATCCTTGCTTTACCAATAACTTGGAGTGCTTGGTCTGGGCTTGTTGTTCCGATGCCGATGTTGCCGTTTTGTTGTAGAGCCATAACAGTAACTGCAGTAGCCGGATTGGTGATACGTAAAATATCAGAATTTGCATAATCACTATATATGTTCCATTTGTTAACCCCATTTACAGCGAATACAAATTGAGGAAATTTATTAGTACCAGCATCAATATACAAAGATGAGTGACCTGTGGATTTTGCCCGAATGTTGCCATTTACATCCAACATCTCCCCAGGACTCGTCATCCCAATCCCAACATTTCCTCCAGCAATAGTCAAAGTTCCAGCAATCGTCCCTTCATCAATCTGTTCTGCAGGATGTCCTGGATTATTGGCAGCGGTCTGTGCCATTGCAATTCCAATTATGAAAACAAAAACAACTAATCCAATTAAGTAATATAGATGTTTTTTTGCGATATTTATTTCGAATTTCATTTTACACCTTTCTTTTTTAGCTCTTTGTTCTCAACTTCGATTATGAATGATGAAAAAGAATGATCCCTGAAAATCACAACAGTCCCTTTCTGCCAGCCCTTGAGCTCGGCTAGCCTTTTGGGTACTGTAATCATAAGCTGTCCATTCGGCAGTTGCTGTATTTTTACCATATTAGTATTACAAATATGATTTTTATTAAAATTTTATTTATTTTTTATATTATCTGATATATTAGTATTTAAATGTTTCTATTTTCATTATATTAATATTTTAAATATTTTTCATATTATTTATTCTATTAATATTTAAATGTTTTTATTTCTCAATAATCCATACATGTTATTAATAATTATATTAATTTTTTTAATATTTTATTTATTAATAAAGCTTTCTATTTTAGAATTTAACGTGAGCCTATTTCAGAATTTCACAATGTTTTTCAATCTCTCAAAATAATAAACCTTGTCGGCAATGACATAGACTTCAAAATCATCCAACTTCTGTTGCAGAAAAGGGCTCAATAATTTTTCTTTTGCAACATCTGCCCCTTCTGTAACAAGATTGAAAGAGGGCTGCACAATCAAAGTTTTCTTTTTATATTTTCCCTTCAGAAAGCATTTGAATGTTTCTACGCGGCCGCCTTCTTTTAAAGAAACAGCAGGATGCTCATGCGCGATAACTATTATTTTGGATTTTTTAATCAGGATTTCGATGTTTTTATTTGTTTTATCGCCATGGATTATTAAAATGCCATTTATTTTCAGAAAATTAATTATTTCCAAATTCCTTTTATCTGCAATAGGCCCCAGTATCGTGTCATGATTGCCTTTAATTAAGACAATTTCTTTGCAATATTTATTCAAAAAATCCAGCAGCTTTAATGCATCCCGCCATTCCTGCTCGGATATTGTTCCGAACTCGTGCTTTAGATCGCCATTCACTATTATTTTATTAATTTCTTTTTTATTTTTTTTAAGATTTAAAAAAATCCTTTCCAATCTTTCAAGCGTTTCTTTCAATTGGAATCTTGGAATTAAAACACCTTCTTTGTTCAATGCTTCTTCATATCCTATGTGGAAGTCTGCAAATACCAAAGTTTTTTCTTTAATCAAATAAAGTGCAAGATCAAAGATTTCAATATTGTCTGCGATTTTCATCTGCTTCTTTTCACCCCGATTCTCGGGCAGTATTTGCTTATCGGGCATCTTGAGCAGAATGGCGAAACTGGAACGCAGATATTCTGCCCGAACCGGACAAAAAGCTCGTTTAAGTCATACCAGTATTTCTTAGGAATTATTTTTTCAAGCGCTGGCTGGGTTTTTTCAGGTGTTTTTGTATTTACCCATCCGAGCCTGTTGGCAATCTGATGAACGTGCGTATCAACTGGAATGTGGTCTGGCTTGTTATATCCGTAAACAACAACAATTGAGGCTGTTTTGGGCCCAACGCCTTTTAATTTGATTAATTCATCGAATGTATCTGGAACTTTACTTTTATACCTTTTAATCAAAACCCTGCAGATCTCTTTTATCCTTTTTGCCTTTGTCCTGTAAAATCCGACTGGATAGATCAATTTCTCTATTTTTTTATTTGACAGCTTTAATATTTTTTCAGGAGTGTTGTATTTTTTCAATAATCTTATTGATGCTTCTGCTGTTGTCTTGTCTTTTGTCCTTAAACTTAATAAACAAGAGATCAGCGTTGTAAACGGATCCCTAACTATCCTGCCCCATTCCGAAACAAAAGGATGTTTCCAGTTTTCGGATTCTTTTTTCAGCAGGTCCATTATAAGAGCAATATTTTTTATTTTAGGCATTTTAAGTAATAAAATCAAGCCCTTTAAAAATATTTCGAGAATTTATGGTTGGGAACTTTTTCTTAAATATATCCATATAAGTACAAAGATGATAATGGCAATTATTCCTATAACTACAAAAATAAATATGTTTTTATTAATATAAGGACAATCTTGAGGGCAGGTCTTATAGTTTTCATTTGGCTCACAAATATTATTAGGGCAAGTAACTGCAAAATGGCCGACATCTACTGAAAGAACCTTTGTATTGTTTGGGTCGTAAATATTAATTGTCTTGCCGTTTTTAAAGTAAGGAACTTTAAGTATAAACTCCGTTTTATCTAATCGAATTGCCTCACCAGTCATTTCTCCTGTTTGAGGATCAATCCTGTCAACAAAAATGGTTAGAGGGATTTCAAATTTAAATGAATCTAGAATTTCATTACTAAAAGAGATTAGTTCCAAATTATATCCTATTGTTGGTTGTATTCTCTTCTCAGGAATTGAAATAGGTTTAACAACAATCTCTTTAGAAGTAATTATCCCATTATTATATTCTAAATTTAATTCATAAATCTTATTTTTTACAGCTATAACTGTGCCAAATAATAGCCCAAATAAAAACATTAAGGTAATCCCAAGGATAATTAATTTTAGTTTATTTTTCATATTAACCTCCACTATATTCAGCCAGTTTTTGACTTAATAAATCTTCATTATAAGGGCCATAGGAATTTATCCAATTACCACTTGTTACCCAACTACCACTGGGCCATCTCATAACTGTATTATAATTTGGTCTGAAGATGCCATATTGATAATATCTACAACCCTCATAACAAGATATTTCTGTATAACAATTATTGTTCGGATCATTACAAATTGCTATAGGTTCGGGTATATTATTATTATATCCGCGGATACAGTCGACAACACCATTCTCTCCGCAACCATTTCCATATAAATATCTCCATGGCGCATTTGCCTCACATTCTTGTTTTGAACTAGCTATAAAACAATTTTTGTCTGCATAGTAATTATCAGGAATCTTTTCTTCATATAGAGCATATTCATCATGCAATAAGCCAAAGGCATGACCAAACTCATGAACAAATGTTACTTCTTCATTATACTCTTCATCCCCTTCGGATTCGGGTAGAGAAAGAATACCGGCCCCACTCCATGCCATACCCCCACCATATCCTAAATTGATCACCCCGAAATATTGTTTATTACTTAAAGCACAGTAATCTAATAACCTTAGAGAATCATCTTCACAAAAATAATCACTGTATAGAAGATTTTCATGTTCACAACTCTCTCTTGGAACATTCCACTCACCAATTTCATCAACATACCAGAAATTAAATTTATTTTTATTTGATTTAAAAGGCTCAACTGACATTAGACCTCCAGAAGTTGATTCAAAATCAATCATCTTAGTAATCCCGTCTTTAAAATAATCAAAATTAGTATAACCCGAACCTACAAAAACTATATTCACTCTATCAGCATCTTTATTATTATGCCCCAGAATCAATTCTTTACAAAGCTGCTCTGAGATTATTTCAAAACTTGCTGCATTATCATCCGTTAGAGAATTTCCAGCATTATCTTCAGCATATATAGCAATATCATAAGTCCCTTCTATTTGATCTTTTGAATCCCACACATTTCCATAAATTCCATCATTGGCTGCTCCATCTCCATGAGCACTATCGTCATAAAGTGTTATTTCTGCTATTACGGTGGATCCCTTTTCAATATAGGCTTTTACCAAATTAACTCCAGATGAATCGTCACTAACCCCAGTAGTTATTGTAAATATTGTGCCTTTCATTGCGGAAGTAGGAGTTACTATTGTTTTTTCAGAATAGATTATTGGGGGGTTTGCATCCACTAATCCGAGCTTACAGCTTCCATCGCTTTGGCAAATTAAAGGTTCTTCACAACCACATAAAGAACATTTATTGACTAGATTTCCGTTATCACAATATACTGGCTTTGTTGATGAACATGAATTGTAAGAAGTATCGTCAGAACAGGCTTGAGGTGTTGTTGCTACAGTTATTGTTTTTGTTAGTTCATTATTGTTTTCATTTAATTCGTCTATAGAATTAAACGCATCTGCAGTGGATTTTATTTGATAAGAATCTGTCTTGTTATAGCTTACTATGATTTTTGATTCTATTAATTCACCTGGCAGTAGGGTACCTGTATTAGCATATATTTTAATATAATCAGGCGAGGGGTTACTTTCCGTTACAATGCCGAGGGTACTGGCAGCTGAATTTCCGATATTCTTAACTGTTGTAGTAATGGTAATATTTTCATTAACTTTCGGTGCTGAGGGAGTAATTGTAATTCCTAAAACTGTTAGGTCTGGTTTTGTTTGTATTGTTTGATTTATGCAAGCACCATCTTTGCAGGTATATTGACAATTTACAGTTTCTCTTACCCATCCTGTTGAGTTAATACAATAAAATTCCATTAGATTATTTGTATCAATACAACCGTCTGAATTTGAACCAATGCCAACAATACTGCAATCGTAACAAAATCCATAAACGGTCCCTCTAGAATTGTAATCTCTTCCATTGTCAGAATCAGTACATAGTTGTGCAGATGTGCAGCTTTGTGTTGTTGCAGGCTTATTTGCAGTTGTTCCGCAATTATTTGCGTCTGTGCATGTTCTTGTTTGCTGATTATTTACGCAGCTACTCCATTCACTGCAAGACCATGATTCTGTGCAAGCGCTAATATCTAAAATTTTATCCAAACGATTATTAGTTTCGTTTAATTCATCTACCTGGGAATTATAATCTACCCTAACACTCACAGTATAGCTTCCATATTCATCGAAAATTTGCTCATCCGAAGGTAAAACCTTCTCTTCATTAGTTTGAAGCGAGAGGCTATAAGAACTACCATAGCTAGCTAAAAGTTCTCCAGCAGAGTCCTTTATGCTCACAAGAACTGAAAAACTCCCTGTAAGTGGCGCATTTCCAATGTTCTTTATAGTCAGTATTATCTCAACATGCGCTACATAAGGTGAACGAGTAGTTAAAAAATTGAAGTTTATGTTAGAAACTATTAGATCTGGTTTTTGGGTTATTTGCTGCTGCAGACAAGCACCATCTTTGCAGCCATTGGGGCATTTGTAATTAATCTCAGCATACTCATTAGTTTCAGTACAGTAATATTCTATCAGCAGGGTGCTGTTAAAGCAGAAATCATACTGATGCAATGTTTCTCCTGGGAATTGAGGTATTGTAAAGTTAAGGACACCGTATTTATAATAGTTTATTCCACCATCAGAATCGGTACATTCATTTCCAGTTGAGTAGGCTTTTCCTGCTGTTCTGATTTTATTAAAAATCCAATCCCAAAAGCCAGCATTAAC
Organism: Candidatus Woesearchaeota archaeon; assembly: GCA_030651135.1. Classification (NCBI taxonomy): domain Archaea; kingdom Nanobdellati; phylum Candidatus Woesearchaeota; species Candidatus Woesearchaeota archaeon. Next base: position 264,904 of record JAUSCS010000013.1, on the reverse strand, counting down.
AGGAGCAGAAAGAAGTATAAATAACAAAATAAACACCGGAATATATACTAGCACTCTTTTTTTCATCAGGTAATTACTTATTTCAATGCTTTTATTTAAATATTTCGGAAAACTACTTTTTCGCAAGATTGAATGCAGCAGTAATATCTTTTGCAGGGTAGCCCTTGGCTAGAAGAAAGTGTCTTATTTGCTCTCTTGAGTGGCCGCTATTAATGTATTGCTCAATATAAGCTGTTAATTGGCCAATATATTGGTCCCGTGGCGATTGTGGTTCAAAATCTGATTTTTTCATTAACAAATAATTTGTTAGCTCATTTCGTATAGATGGGATAATGGCCATTGGCCTTGTTATTGAAGTATAAAATATTGTAAAATAAATCACTTTAATCGATTCAACAAATTTTCCAAGAATGCCTCCGATAATAAATATAATGTACATCATTATTAAAATCGGCACCCATGAAAATGAAAACCCGCTGATTGTGATTGCGGTATTTTGGGTCACTAATGAAATTAAATAGCCAATTCCTACTGAGATTGCGAGAAAAACCAAATAGATTGGAATAAGCAGAAGGCCTATAACATTGCCTACAAAGTCTATTCCAAATACACCGGCTAATGCTGCAGGAACATTATTTCTAAGGGCCTTAAGCTCCGGAACAATATCTTTTAGTGGCTTCTGCTCTATCACGACTGCTGGAAGCATGTAATGGCTCAGCAAATCCCAAATTTCAACTAATACAGTAAGAAATAAATTAATTAAAAAGCCAAGAATGCCCTTCTTCTCACCTCTTTGGCTTCCTGCATATCTCATTAAAATATCAACAAAAGCGATTAATCTTAACTTCCATTTTTCAGACCTTGTGTGAAGATGAGCATCCTTGTAGCTTATATCCTTGCCGCACAATGTGCTATAAACAAGCCAGCTTTGATCTGCCTTTTGGCGGACATTATAGAAAAATCTGAAAGGAATCAAAATAAGAACAGCAAAAAGCAAAACAAATATTCCAGCCAAAACAAACTTAAGGATGAAGAGCAAGATAGAACCAAATATCAATGTCGTAATTAATGCTGAAAAAATGACCATATTGATTGTTGGTTTTTTAATGTCCCTGCCCTTGCCAATAATTGTAAAGGAATTCTTAAATAAGAAGGCTGTATCTTTTAAACGGTCTTTAAATGGCTTTTTGGTGAATTTTTCGAACATAATGCCTCTTTTGGTTATCAATATATTTAAATGTTTTTAATTTCAGTCATTTTTCTTCAGCGCTATCTTCGCCATCACCATCTGATGCATCCTCTTCAGAAACTCCATTCTGTCTTCCATCTTAAGAACATCTGTGTAGCCCTGTATGATCAGATTAAATGCAAACGGGCTTGGCACAGTTGTTGTTATCTCCTCGATTTTTATTTTTCCTTCATTTACCTGATCAATCACGAGCTTTGCATTCTGGACATCCATCAGATCCTCTAAAACTTCCCGTCTTGCTTCCTTCAATATCGGAAAATTGTTGCTGATTCTTTTTAATGCAGACATCAGTATCATAGAGCTGACCTGCTGCCTTCCAACCCTTTTCTGATGGCCTTTGTAATTCCTCAATATCATCAAAGCACGCGCTGCGCAATGCCTGAATCTTCTCTTCAAAATTTCAGTCTGCTCTATTGAAAGCTTTGCAATTTCATCAAAATTTGATTTTTTCAGGACTTTGATTATCTGCTCAATACTTATTCCTTTTTTAGTTCTTATAAAAAACCCGTTGTCATTCATTCCGATTTCAACATCATGGTGCGATAATTGCCCTGCGATATATGCGATGGCTCTTGACAGGCAGTCATTGACCCTTCTTCCGAACAAAGAATGAAATATCAAATGGCTGCCGTTCTCATTATTGAAATGCTCTACAATTATCCTTTTGTCGCTTGGAATTGTTGCATATTCAAACTGCTCCCTGAAATATTCGTAAATTGAGTTAGCAGCATATTTGTCAACATAAAGATAGGAATTTATGAATTCGAGTATTTCATCTTTTGTTTTGTTTGCGCAGAATTTCTCGCTCATCAATCTTCTGAATCTGCCGATATCGAGAGCAAGGTCAAAAGATAAAGGCAGCATCTCGCTGATCCATGACGGAATAGTTGGCGGCCTGTGCACGCTGGCTGAAACCTGGGCAACCATTCCCCTGCTGAACTTGAATTCATAAACATTTCCGCCCAAAACAAAACTGTCACCCTGCCTTAATTTTTCCAAAAATCCTTCATCCAAATGGCCTATTGTTTCCTCGCCAACTTTTACTGTTATGAACATTTCTTCAGGAATTGTTCCGATATTCGTCATATAAAGAACTCTGCTGAGCCTGCCTCTTCTTCCGATCATTCCTGTTTCCTTGTCATGCCATATCTTTGCATAGACGTGCCTTGATTCCAGGCTTGCAAATTCCCCTGAAAGATATTTTATTATCTCGAGAAAATCCTCCCATGGAAGATCTTTATAGCAGTATGATGACCTTATCATCCTGAACAAATCATTTATCTGGATCTTGTCCGCAATTGCAATGCCAAATATCTGCTGCGCAAGGACATCAAGGCAGTTAACCGGAATATGTATCTTGTCTATTTTTCTTTCAACTGCAGATTTAAGCAGAACAGCGCATTCTATCAGATCATCCCTGTCAAGCACAATTATCCTGCCCATTGTTTTGGAATGCAACTGGTGGCCGCTTCTTCCTGTTCTCTGCAATGCCCTGGCAACCGATTTAGGAGAGCCGAGAAGAATCACCAAATCAATAAAGCCGATGTCTATGCCTAATTCAAGCGAGGTTGAGCAGACAACAACCTTTATTTTTCCTTCCCTTAATCTTTGCTCAATGTTTTGCCTCAGGAATTTGCTCAGGCTGCCATGATGCGCACCAATGTTTTCTGTATAATTTTTAGGAAATTTTTCTTTCAGGTGATCGACAACTCTTTCAGTTGCGCTCCTTGTATTTGTAAATATCAGTGTTGTTTTGTGATCCTGCACAAGCTTGTCTATTAAAGTATAAAGCGCGTCATGCATATATGCATATTCAATGTCAATCAAATTTTCAACAGGAGATAAAACTTTTAAATCCAATTCTTTTATGAACTGTACATCAACAATAACACAATCTCTAACTTTTCCTTCATCATAGCCAACAAGAAATTTTGCAATCTCTTCTAGAGGAGAAATTGTAGCAGATAATCCGATTCTTGTCATATGCGAGGATAATGCTGCCAGCCTTTCAACTGACAAAGAAAGATGAACTCCGCGCTTGTTCTCAGCCAGTGCATGGATCTCATCAATAATGCACCACTGCACATTTTTAAGATGCTCTACAAATTTTGAAGAAGAAAGCATTAATGCAAGGCTTTCGGGAGTGGTTATCAATATGTGCGGCGGGGTTTTGAGCATCTTTGATTTCTCTGCTGCTGTTGTATCGCCTGTTCTGACTCCAACCCTGATGTTTAATTTTTTATCTGCTATTGCTTCCATTTCTTTCAATGGCTGCACAAGGTTTACAAGAATGTCATTTGACAATGCCTTCAAAGGCGAAATGTAAATGCAGTATATCTTGTCTTCCAGAATGCTTTTTTCAGAGGAATCAACAAGCTCGTTTAAAATTGACAGGAATCCAGTTAATGTTTTTGTTGCTCCTGTCGGAGCTGAAATCAGGATATTTTTCCTGCTGTGTATTTCCATAACACCATACAACTGCGGCAGGGAATAAGCCTTGAATCTGCTGTAAAACCATTTTTTTACAATAGGGTTTAAAATATTGTCTATTTCCTCGGCTGTGTTTGGCTTTTCCTTGAATTCGAGCATTATGAGAAAGAATGGAAACAGGTTTAAAAAGATATGTCTTAAATTTGTGAAACTGAAAAGCAAAACATTTATAAATAAATCTGACAATACTGCTGGAACAACATTAAACAATAGGGGGTGCTAATATGCAATATTTAGATGGCGAAGAACCAGATGGTGAACCCGATAAAGATGATGGCGATTTTGGGGACGACTAAACAGATTTTAGCTTGTTTTTTGTTTTATTTCAGAAACTATCTTAGAACTTAAACCCTTTTGGCATTTTGCCCTGGAACTTCTTCATAAGTTTTTCAGGAGATCCCTGTCCCTTCAATAACTTGACGAGCTTTTTGCTCTGCTTGTACTGCTTTACAAGCTCTCTTACAACGCTTGTTGAGCAGCCGCTTCCTTTTGCTATTCTTTCTGTTCTTGCAGAATCTATTATTTCAGGATCTTCAAGCTCTTCCTTAGTCATCGAGTTCATCACATACCGCCATTTCTTAAGCTTGCCTTCCTGCACCTGCAGCACGTCTTTTGGCAATTGCAATTGTGAAAATCCAGGTATCATCTCCATTACCTTGCTTATTGGCCCCATTTTGGACATTGCTTCCATCTGCTCGTAAAGGTCAATAAGGTTGTATTCGCCCTTTAGAAATCTCTTGCCCAGATCCTTTGCTTCCTCTTCTGTTATAGCATCTTTTGCTTTTTCCAGCAATGCTTCTAAGTCACCCATGCCGAGCAATCTTCCGACAAAGTTTTTCGGCTTGAATTCTTCCAAAGCATCTATTTTTTCTCCCACGCCGATAAATTTAACCTTGGCTCCTGTAACTGAGCAGGCAATTAATGCACCGCCTCCTTTTGCTGTGCCGTCGAGTTTTGTAACAATAACACCAGTCACATTGCAGGTTTCATGGAATTTCTTTGCCTGCAACTCAGCTGCCTGGCCCAAATCCCCGCCTATTGTCAGCAGAACTTCATCAGGCTGAATTTTTTTGTTTATTTTATTTAGTTCTTCGATCAGATCTTCAGACAGCGCATCCCTTCCTGCTGTGTCTATGATGGCAATATCATATTTTTTTATGTTTTTTTCAAATTCAGAATAGATTTTTATCGGATCTTTCTCTTTTTTTATCCCGTAAAAATCAACATTAATCTGCTTTGCCAGCTGCTCCAGCTGTTCGTATGCTGCCGGACGCCAAGTGTCAGTCTGGACCACTGCGATTTTCAAGCCGCGCTTCTGGAAGAATTTTGCCAATTTTCCGGCTGTTGTTGTTTTTCCATTTCCGAACAATCCAACAAGCATTATTTTGAAAGGCCTCTTTACAATGTCTATTTTGGCGCCCTCTCCTCCCAGGAAATTGGCCAGTTCGTCATAAACAATCTTTATCAGATATTCTTTCTTTGTCAATCCCGATGGGGCTTCCTCTTTTAATGCCCTTTCCTTTATTTTCTTTGTAAGATCAAAGACAAGCTTTACATTTACATCTGCTGCCAGCAATGCTTTTTGTATGTCTTTTATCAGCTCATTGATCAGTCTTTCATCTACAAAAAGGGCTTTTGTGATCTTCTGCAGTGTGTTTCTCAGTGCAGAGCCGAGGCTGTCCAATACCATAGGATATAAGAATGAGTTTTGGTTTATAAATGTTTATGGTTGAATCCTGTTATTCCGAGTTTCACCAGCTAATAAGTTTTTGTTTTTTCCATTATAGAAACAAAAAACAAAAAGTTTATATACTATAGTTATACTATAGAATGTATGACAACAACAATTCAAATTCACGAAGATGTGAAAAACGAACTTGATAGGCTTAAAGAAACAGGCAAAGAGACTTACGAAGAAGTCATCTTAAATCTCATGAATGTTGCTGAAAAATGCAAAAGAGAGCAGAAGTCATTGTTAATTGAAGGCTACAAGGAAATGACAAAAGAAAGTTTGGCTGTTAGCAAAGAATGGTCAAATGCTGATAAAGTTTGGAAATAAAAATGCTGATAAAAAGAGGCGATATTGTACTAGTCAATTTAGAGCCTGTTACTGGATCTGAACAAGGCAAAATCAGGCCAGCCGCTGTTATACAAAATGATACTGGGAATGAGTACAGCCCAACAACAATTGTGGCCCCCATCACTTCCAAAATATTCAGCAAAGAATTCCCGACAAATGTTGCAATAACAAGAAAGGAATCTAATTTGAAAGAAGATTCTACGATATTATTGAATCAAATAAGAACAATCGATAAATCAAGGATTATAAAAAAGATCAGCGCATTGAATGCAGAAATGATGAGCAAAATAAACCTGGCAATTAAAGTTAGTTTGGCTCTGGAGTAATTTCTTCTTGGCTAATGCGCTTCAAGAATTCGGCGCCATAGTCGGGAAAATTTCTGACATTTATAAAACGAAATGTTTAAATAGTAGTTATAACATACATTATAACAAAAGAGGCTTAAATAATGTGGAAAGAAGAGCTGGCAAAGAGATTAGACAGGACAAAAGCAGAGATCACATTTGATCCACATTTATTTGACAGGCAAGAATACTGGAATCTCGATTTAGATAAAATCGAGGAAACAATAAGAACAGGAAAAATGTTTGATGAGAAATGCGAAGAGCCAAACAAGCTTTGCTTTGAAAGATATTATGGCAAAGAAAATATGACTTACACTGTAATTGTGAGGTATCATGACAATTTTATCGAGGTGAAAACAGCATGGCCAAAGAAAGGAAGATAAAATGCGATTGCGGGGGGTATTTTGAAGAAAAAACCACGGTTTTTGACAATTTTGAAACCGAAGCAATGGTCTGCCCAAAATGCGGCTTTACCACATTGACGAAGGAACAGGCAGAAAAATATGCGAAATTAAAGCAATTGCACCAGATTATGGATGCAGAAAGGAAGATAATAAAAATAGGAAACTCCATGGGCCTGACATTGCCTGATGCGCTTCATGAGTTTGGAGCAAAAGTTGGTAAAAAAATAAGAATAGAAGCTCTGACAGCGCATTCGTTTAAAGTAGAGTTGACATAAAAAATATTATTAAAACTTCACACTTATCTCTTTCTTCTCAATATTCTCTTTGACCTTTTTAATAAAATCTTCAACCTTCAGATCCGCAAGCTTTCCGTCCAATGTCCTTACTGAAATTGTCTTGTCCCTGATTTCCCTCTCGCCGACAGTTATGATCAATGGAATCTGCTGCACCTGGGCATCCCTTACTTTCTTTGGAATGGATTCTGCCCTCAAATCAATATCAGCTCTTAAGCCATGCTCCTCGAATTTCTTTTTCAATTCCAAAGCATAATCATTGAACCTGTCTGCAACTGTCAGGATTATGATCTGCGATGGGCTGATCCACAACGGGAATCTTCCTGCAAAATGCTCTATTAAAACTCCAATAAACCTTTCAAGGCTGCCATAAACAACTCTGTGTAGTATAAACGGCCTGTGCTGCTTTCCATCCTTTCCTTCATAAGTTATGTCAAATCTTTCAGGAAGGTTAAAGTCAACCTGTATTGTGGAGCACTGCCATCTCCTGCCTAAAGCATCTGCTATCTGCACATCCAATGAAGGGCCGTAGAATTTTGCCTCTCCAGCCAATGTATTGAAAGGTATTTTTAATTTATTTAATGCACTCTTCAATGAATCTTCTGCTTTCTTCCAGCCCGTATCATCTCCGAGATACTTGTCTTTTTTCTCTTCGCTTCTTACAGATAAAGTAAAAAAATATTTTTCAAAGCCAAATACAGCAAGCATTTTCTTGATTAATGAAATAACATTTATTATCTCATCTTCAAGCTGCTCAGGTATGCAGAATATATGCGCATCATCCTGTGTAAAAGCTCGTACCCTGAACAAGCCGTGCAGCACTCCGCTTAATTCATGGCGATGGACATGGCCAAGCTCGCCCACTCTTAAAGGCATCTCTCTGTAAGAATGTACCTTTGTCTTGTAAATCAGCATTCCTCCAGGGCAGTTCATCGGCTTTATGGCATAATCCTGATCATCGATCCTTGTTGTATACATCATATCCTGGTAAAGCTTCCAATGCCCGCTTTTCTCCCACAGCACTCTGTTCAGCATTGTAGGAGTGGATACTTCAATATATCCTGCTTTCCTGTGCTCTTCTCTCCAATAATCAATAAGCTTGTTTCTGAGAATCATTCCATTATTGTGCCAGAAAGTAAATCCAGGGCCTTCTTCATGAATTGAAAACAAGTCGAGCTGCTTTCCGATTATTGTATGGTCTCTTTTCTTAGCTTCCTCGATCATCTTAAGATAATCATTAAGTTCTTTGGAGTCAGGGAAGCTTATTCCATAGACTCTCTGCAATTGCTTGTTTTTAATGTCGCCTCTCCAATATGCTCCTGCAATTTTTGTCAATTTGAATGCTTTTATTTTTCCTGTTGATGAAACATGAGGGCCGCGGCACAAATCTATAAAATCGCCCTGTCTGTAAGCAGTCAAATCTTTGCCAAACTCTTCAATCAGTTCAAGCTTGTATGGGTTGTTTTTGAATAATTTCTGCGCTTCTGCCTTTGTCAATTCTATTCTTTCAAAAGGCAGATCCTGATTTACAATGTTGTGCATCTTCTCTTCTATTTTCTTTATGTCTTCCGGCTTGAACGGATCTGCGTCAAAATCATAATAGAAGCCTTCCTCAACAACAGGGCCTATGGTCGGCTTTACTTTAGGAAAAAGCTGAATAACAGCATGAGCCAAAACATGCGCTGTGCTGTGCCTGAAAATTTCCACACCTTCCTTGTCTTTGAAAGTTATGACTTTGAAGCTGCATGATTCTTTTATCGGAGTGTTTAAATCTATTAGTTTATCATTTATCTTTGCAGCCAATGCGGCTCTCGCTAATCCTTCTCCGATGTCCTTTTTGATTATTTCTATCGGAGTTATGCCTTCTTTGTATTCTCTCTTTGTTCCATCCGGAAAGGTTATTTGCATCATGTTACTGGCTTTTTTATTCTCACATTTATAAATTTTTAGTTTGTTTGGATAAGCAAGGGAATTAGTAACCTTTTTAAGCGAGACTTTTCACAGATTCATTCGTGATAAAATGAAAACAAGGATAAACAGGGCATTATTCAAAATTAAGCAGTTCAACAAAATAGCTGAGATAGATGAAATAGCAAGAAGATATCTGGCAATGAACAGCTTTGACGGTGTTCTTGCGATCCTTGGAATTCTTTTGGCAAGCTTTTTCGCGGATATACAGTCAAGAAGCACGGTGATAACAGCATCATTGGGAATAGCAGTAGCAATAGCAGTTTCAGGATTTTACGGGACATTCATCACAGAGAAGGCAGAGAGAACGAGAAAAATAAAGAAGCTTGAAAAAAGCGTGGGCATGTTTCTTAAAGAATCGCAGATTCAGAGCGCGCACAGCTTTGCCACGTTCGCGCTTGCAGCAATTGACGGGCTTTCGCCGTTTCTGATAGCAATAATAATCATTATGCCGTTTTTTATAACAAGCAGCATGGCTTTGGCATATTACCTGTCTTTTGCCCTGGCTGTGTTATTCTTGTTTTTAGTGGGAGCATTCCTCGGCACTATTTCAAAAGAAAACGTATTTAAAGAAGGAATGAAAATGATTGCTGCAGGAATAGTATGCACAATAATCATATTTTTTGTTGAAAAATTTGCAGGAGTATAAAATGACATACAAGCAGGTTATTTTGGTCAGGGAAGATCTTCAATTGCCCAAGGGAAAATTAGCAGCCCAGGTAGCCCATGCCTCTGTTGCTTCTCTTCTTAAATCTCATAAAGGTGATATTGCGAAGTGGAAAGATGAAGGGATGAAGAAGGTTGTTCTGAAAGTCAAGGATCTGGATGAATTAAAAAAATACAGGGAAGAAGCGCAGGATGCAGACTTAGTTTCTGCTTTGATAACAGATGCCGGCAGAACTGTTGTAGAGCCGGGGACAATAACGTGCTTAGGAATTGGGCCGGATAAGGAAGAGAAGATAGACAAGATAACTGGAAAGCTGAAGATGCTGTGATTTTATTCCTTAAATGATTGCTTTACTTGTTTCTTCAATTTCACCATAAGATTTATAAATGAGTGGCTTTTTCCTTAAATTATGAAAAAATTCATGTTCGCAACATTGGTTGTGTTTGGGGTGTTAAGCTTAATACTTGCAATCAACCCATTCAACCTTATTGTAAGCATTGCCCAGATCTTTAATTTTAATGTCATCCTTATTCCGATGTACATCATACCTATTGTCAATGTTTTGTTTGTTTTAAATTCATTCTCTTATGTTTATCTGATATCAAACGGCAGGAACAACCACAAAAAGAAGAGTACATTTTCCATTAAGAAGATGATTGATTCTGCAGTTAATTTCTTGTTCGAGGAAGAAGAGTAGTTATTTCTTTTTCTTCATTTTGTTTATGTGGTGCTTTAACTTTTCAAAAATATTCCTGGAAGCAGCTTCAGCTGCAGATGCTCCCTTTTCAACACCCTTCTCGATCAGATCTTTTCCTGCATTGAAAGTTCTTTTTATCCTGGGGCCATACCACTCCATTACAGCATCAACATCAGTTATTCTTTTTAAATATCTCTCAATGAAAACAACATTTTCAATAGTATATCGCAATGGCTCAGGAGGCTTTTCATCGGCATATCCTACTGTAATAATCGCCTGCGGCCTTGCATAATCCGGAATGCCGCATGTTCTTTTTACAGCTTCCTCTTCAAATGCGCCGACCCAGCATGCGCCAAGGCCAAGGGCATTCGCTGCCAACAGCATGTTTTCAACTGCAGCTGCGCAATTCTGTATTGAATACAATCTTTCTCCTCTTACCCCATAGAACTGGACAGCCCTTTCCAAAACAGTGCAAACGACAATATGAATAGGAGCATCAGCCATCCAGTACTGCTGCAGAGAGGCTTCTGCCAATGCCCTTCTTTTATCAGCTTCAGTAACAACAATGAACTTCCAATTCTGTAAGTTTCCAGAAGACGGGGCATATCTCGCAGAATCTACTATCTGCCCGATTTTATCCCATTCAACAGGGATAGTCAAGTACTTTCTGACAGAACGCCTTGTCCTTATGCATTCGAAAATGTCCATTTTACCTCTTTTTATATGATCTTCTTTAGAGAATATTTAAATATTACTTATATTTATATTTATTGATATGAAATATTCCGAATTAGTTGAAATCTATGAAAAGCTTGAAGCAACAACAAAACACCTTGAAAAAACAGCAATTATCGAGGAGATTCTTAAAAAAGCAAAATCCGATGACCTGAAGGATATAGTTTATCTGCTTGAAGGCAGGGTTTTCCCTGAATGGGATGAAAGGAAAATCGGCTTCAGCAATAGGCTGGTGATTAAGGCAATAGCAAGCGTAAGCGGAGCAAGCGCCAAGGAAGTGGAAAGCCTATGGAGCAGGAAAGGGGATCTCGGCATTGTTGCAGAAGAACTGATGGCGAAGAGAATGCAGTCTGCATTGCATGCAAGGGAATTAAGCGTAAGCGATGTTTTGTCGAATATAAGAAAGCTGGCGGAAATGGAAGGCGAGGGAACAGTTGCAAGAAAAATCTCATTAGTTACAGAGCTGGTGAGCAATGCAAAGCCGCCTGAAGCTAAATATATAGTAAAAATGATTTTGGAAGAATTACGAGTGGGAACAGCGGGCGGCATTATAAGGGATGCGATTGCAAAGGCATTTGGCAGAAATGTTGAAGATGTTGAAGCAACGTTTAACCTGTTAGTTGATTACGGCGAAACTGCTGTGCTTGCAAAGGAAAACAAGCTTGGAAAAATACAGCTAAAGCCAGGCAGGCCATTAAAAGTAATGCTGGCGGTTCTTGTTAAAAGCATTGAAGAAGCGTTTGAAGCAGTGGGAAGGCCAATGCAGCTGGAATACAAGCTTGATGGCTTCAGGCTGCAGGTCCATTTCGATGGAAAAGCAATTTTGTTATTTACACGGAGAATGGAAAACGTGACTGCGCAATTCCCCGATGTTGTGAAAGCTGTAAAAGAAAATGTTAAGGGGAAGAGCTTTATAATTGATGCCGAGGCAGTTGGCTATGAAAGGAAAACAGGGAAATGCCTTCCGTTCCAGTCAATATCGCAGAGGATAAAGAGAAAATATGACATTGAAGATATGGCAAGGAAATTCCCAGTTGAGCTTAATGTGTTTGATGCAATGTATTATGAGGGAAAAGATTTGATGGAGCTTCCTTTATTGAAGCGAAGAGAGGTTATTGAAAAAATTATGAAAGAAGAAAAAGGCAAAATAATTCTGACTAAAAAGCTTATAACTGATGATGATAAAAAAGCAGAGAAATTCTATAAAGAAGCACTTGATTCAGGTGTTGAAGGAGTTATGCTTAAAAATGTAAATTCCCTTTACAAGCCTGGCAGATATGTTGATGGGTGGTGTAAGCTGAAGGAAGTGCTTGAGCCGCTTGACCTTGTGATTGTTGGAGCTGAATGGGGAGAGGGCAAAAGAGCCAAATGGCTGAGCAGCTATACAGTGGCATGCGAGAAGGATGGGAAGCTGATTGAAATCGGCAAGGTAAGCACAGGAATGAAGGAGAAAGAGGAGGAAGGAGTAACATTTGAGCAGCTGACCAAGATTCTTAAGCCATTGATAATTTCCCAGAAAGGCAAGGAAGTTGCTATAAAGCCGCAGATTGTGATAGAAGTCGGCTATGAAGAAATACAGAAAAGCCCAACTTATACGAGCGGCTATGCTTTGAGATTTCCCCGAGTTTTGAGGTACAGGCCTGAAAAGCCGGTTGATGAGATAGCAGATATGAAGATTGTTGAGAAGATTTATGGGAGCCAGAGAGGCAAAAAACAAATCAGGTAAGTTCTATGTCAAAAACCACTCATCATAGATAGATGGCATTTGCCGCCATTCATAGCATTAGGTGGTTTTTGAGCACAGTCAAAATTCCACTGAATAATGTTTTGGTTATAAACCACCATTCATTCAGAATGGCGGAATTTTGATGTTTCAATTTTGGAACATTGTTCCAAAAACGAAATCTTTAAATATAAGGTTGTTTCAAAAGCATTATGCATGACATACAGTTGATGGAAAAGCTGTTTGATCCAAAGATTCTTGCTGTTCTGAAGCTGTTTGTTGAAAACAAGGAGAAGCAGCTCTATCTAAGGGAGATTTCAAAAGCAGCAAAAGTGCCTGTTGCATCGTGCTTCAGGATAATGAAGCATTTACTGAGCCTTAATCTGGTAAAAGAAGTGAACGTGAGCAGGTTCAGGCTGTATCAGCTGAATGAAAATGATGACACAAAATTCATTGAAGGCTTTATAAAAATAGAGAAGCATGTTTTGGATTTATTCGTCGATGAAATCAAGAAAATAGAGGGCATCAGCTCGATTATTCTGCATGGCGAGGATAAAAAAGACAAGGCAAACATACTGCTGATAGGGGCAAATATAAATTCAGACGGAATAAAAGCGATCTGCACAGATATAAGAGAGAAATATAGTTTTACAATAACATATCTGATATTGACGCAGGAGCAATATGCCCAGATGAGCGACATGAACTTATTTCCTCGTGAAAAGAAGATAATTTATTCGAGATAGATCCTTGTTTTTTGCATAAAAAGCAGGCTTTTGATTGTTGTAATGCAAAATATATCTTTTAGTTCCTAAATCTTTAAATATAAGTTTATACAGAAGTATAAAAATTAACTCAGTTTATTGGCGTAAACTAGTTATGGTGTAACTTTTCTCGACGATAACGGACGATTTGATACTCAAAACGCTTTTTGGCATACATTCGTTGGCGCAAATGTAAAAACGTTTTCTAAGGAGGAGTAAGAACGAACTTAAATATAAATATTTCGTAATTGGAATATTTATATTGCAGTATATAAAAACAAACAGGGGGTTTAAAATGGGAGCAATGGATTTTATTGTGGAAGGAGCAAAAGCAGCTTCTATAGGGTACACGGATGTAGAAGTAGGGCAAGCGAACATAAAGGTAATAGGCGTTGGCGGAGCAGGCAACAACATGGTTTCCTGGCTTTACAAGAAAGGAATCAAGGGAGCAGAGATTATAGCCTGCAACACAGACAAGCAGCATTTGGATATTAGTGAATCTGACAGGAAATTCCTGCTCGGCAGAGATGTAACAAGAGGGCTTGGATGCGGAGGATTTCCAGAAAAAGGAGCTGAAGCAGCACAAGAAAGCCTAAGCACGCTAAAAGAATCATTAAAAGGATCTGACATGGTTTTCGTATGCGGAGGAATGGGCGGCGGAACAGGAACAGGAGCATGCCCTGTGGTTGCGCAGGTTGCAAAAGACACTGGCGCAATAGTTATCGGAACAGTAACAATGCCTTTCAAGATTGAAAGGGCAAGGGTTGACAAAGCAGAATTTGGACTGCAGCAATTAAGGCAAGTAGCAGATACTGTTATTGTTATTGATAACAACAGGCTGGTTCAGATTGCAGGAAATTTGCCAATACAGCAGGCATTTGCAGTGGCAAATGAATTGATCTCGACAATGATTAAAGGAATAGTTGAGACAATAGCAATTCCTTCGTTGGTTAACCTGGATTATGCAGATGTAAAGGCAATAATGCAGAATGGCGGAGTAGCAGTAATCGGCGTAGGCGCATCTGACACAAACAACAGGGTAGATGAAGCAGTCAAAGGAGCATTGTCAAACCCATTGCTTGACATCAACTATGAGGGCGCAACAGGCGCATTGATCCACATCTCAGGAGGCACAGACATGACATTGGAGGAAGTAAACAGGATTGGAGAATTAGTAACTGAAAGCCTTGATGAAGATGCAAATGTGATCTGGGGCGCAAGAGTCAGCGAAAGCATGAAAGGAAAGATAACAGTGATGACAATAATAACCGGCGTCAAATCGCCATGGGTGCTTGGCAAGGTTGATCGCAGGCAGAAAGCTGCACAGTCAAGGCAGATGTCAGAAGAGCTGGGAATAGAGATCATCAACTAAGGACAAAAGGCAAGTTTTTGTCTTTTTTTATTTCACGCTCACTTTATGTGAGAACTTCTTGCCTTCATCTTTATACCACCCCCAAAAATATAAACGATGAAGGCAAATTTTTTAATTTGAATGGGTAAAGATACTCTTACGGACTTTAGACCAAGAACTAAGTTCAATCAATTAAAAGAATTAAGGTAAGAAGTTACTCTTGATTTACTAATTTCAAATCCAAAGTTGGTTTCTCTGGTTGATCAAGAAGCATTTTTTTGGATAAATCAATAGATTCAACTCCTATATGTGTACCCGTTTTATAGTGTACTGAAGCAAATACTGGTTGATCGCCTTCAAACAGAATATCAACTCTAGTTACATCCTTTCCATGAAACTGAGTTTCATAACTAGTTTTTATTCTAGTCCATCGATTCATGAGATCGTATGCTTCTTGTGGATTTGTATATTCTTTTGTACCCATTAAGATTAGTAACTATGAAGTAGTATTTAAAGGTTTCTGTTTTAATTTCTTGTCTTCATCTTTATACCGCCCCTAACAATATAAACGATGAAGGCAAATTTTTTTATTTTGACTTTTGAGAAAATTATCCTTTTACAACAATAGTTTTTGCCAGCATATCGCCTATTCTCTGATGTTTTTTTGTGCAGATTATTAAGAAAAAGCCGATTATTCTAAATATGACCATGAAAAAAGGCATCGACTTAGTTATATTCCTTATCAGAGCTTGTTTGAAGTTTACTTTTTTATTATTTTCAGATACAACTTTGATATTTAATGCCATTTTTCCTATTGTTTTAAAATATTTTGCTTCAAGCAGTGTGAAGTACAATATATCTTCAAATAAAAGAAGTAGAATAAAGATTGCGGCTGTTATTGCAGGATTGATTCGAATAAACACTAAAAAGATGATAATTAACCAAAAAAACACAGTTAAAATTATGTTGTCAAGAACAGTGGCCAAAAACCGTTGCCATATTGTTGCGTATTCCATTTATTTCAGCCTTTCTTCAGAAAGCTGCAGATGATCGCTCTCTACCTGAACTAAAGCGCCAAATATCTTTCTTACAAATGGATTTTCTGATTCTTTTACCGCTTCTCTGTAAAATTTAATTGCCATCTCTTCCCTATTATGGCTTTCTTCCAGATTAGCTATATTTGAGCCGGAACATTGGCTTTTTCCAAGATTAATTTTATCTAATTTTAATATTTTCCTCCAAATAGAAACATGCTCTGCTTCAACCCTGCCTAAAACATTAAATAACAGCTTGCCTTCCTCATTATCAGTTTTCTCTGCAGCGCAGAAATAAAATTCTGAATTCGAAATTTCAAGCTTTAATGCTTTTTCTGCATTTGCCTTTTCTTTTTCATTCAATTCAACATCAAAATCAGCTTTTGCATCTTTTGCTTCCTTAACAAATCCTTTATGCGCGCCGCAGAAGGGGCATATTTCTGGCTCATCAGCTATAAAAGAATCCCCGCAAATTTCACATCTCCATAGCTTTACCATCTTGGCCTTTTATTTATTCTCCTCAAAATATCTTTTATATTCTAAAGGGCTCAGCTTTCTTTTCTTTATCTCTTCATCGCATTTAATGCAATAGAACAGAGCAGAGTTTTCCTTTTTATCGAGTTTTTCTTTGCATATTTGGCATAGCCCTTTCATTCGTATTCACCTCATCAAACATTACATCTCCAAACTTTTTTCCCAGCTATACTCGCGGACAAGATTAATTGACCAATTGTTGTCCGCTCGTAATAAGTAAAGGGCATATCTATTGCTCAAATTTTTGTGCCCTTTACTATATTATCGCTATCATTTTAAAATAAAAATTAATAATTCTCAGCCAGCAGTTCGTAAAATGCACGAGGATGCTTGCATGCAGGGCAATCCTTTGGAGCTTCCTTGCCTTCAAAGATATAGCCGCAGTTCCTGCAGTGCCACTTCACAGCTGAGTTTTTCATGAACACTTCCTTACCTGCAACGTTGCTGATCAGTTTCCTGTACCTTGCGTCATGGAATTTCTCGACTTCTGCGATCTCTTCAAAAGACCTTGCTATTTCTGAAAATCCCTCTTCCATGGCAATCTTTGCAAAGTTCGGATAAATAGTTCCCCATTCCATCCTTTCACCCTCTGCAGCTGCCTCAAGATTCTGCTTAGTATCCTTTATCGCTCCTGCAGGATAGGCTGCTGTGATCTCAATTGATCCACCTTCAAGATATTTGAAGAAAATCTTTGCATGCTCTTTTTCATTGTCAGCTGTTTCTGCGAATATTGCTGAGATCTGCTCGAATCCCTCTTTTCTTGCAGCAGAAGAAAAATAAGTGTATCTGTTTCTTGCCTGTGATTCACCTGCAAATGCCTTTAAAAGATTCTGCTCTGTTTTTGTTCCTTTGAGTTTCATTCTTATCGCCTCTTCATTTGTTTATTGCCGCTATTATGATTCCTCCGATTAAATATGCAACGAGGCCTCCGATTGCCCAGCTTATGATTAATGCCAAAGGTAGGCTTATCAGCAGATAAAGCGATAATGCTGAGGGTATGCCTGCTGCCAAAAATAATAAAACTCCATATAGCGCTCCTTTCTTAAAAGCACTGCCTGAAAAGCAGCAGCTCACCATGACATAGACTATTGACAAAAGAATGCCCGTTATTATGCTGAACCCAATTGCATAAGCATAGAACTCCCAGCCTGGCGGAGCAGCACTTGGCATCATGAGCTTGCTCCATATCGCAAAATAATTTGCATCAGTATAATAGCTCATTGTTAAAAATGCCCCTATTGTGTGGACTATCTGCGCGATTATTGCAAATAAAATTCCGCTCAATAAGATCTTCCAGAAATTCATCCTTGCTGGCTTGCAGACAGCTTTTGAATTGCCATTGGTTTTGCCATTATTGTTTTTTGCTATTTCGACCACCCCATTAGTTAATTTAATTATGAGAAAAATACTTTGGTTTTAATAAAGGTTTCTATTTTTTCTTTGCCTTGATCTTCGGCTGGAAAAATGCAAGATAGATTATCGGCAGTATCCCGACTGTGTTGAATATGAAGATGCAGACGAACCATGCAAGATGGTTGTTTCTTCCTGCTTTCCACATTCCGATGCCTTTCCATACAGCATCCCAGATTGATAATATGATCAAGACTGGGATAAACCAAGCAATAAATTGTTCTGGTGTCATCTTCTAATCACCTCTGCCAGGTTTTCTTTTTCTTTAAAAAATCTTTCGTGATCCATTAATTCCAGTTTGTTTTCTCCTCTGTGGCGGATATAACCAAAATTTCTTGCCATATCTAATGCGCCTATAAAAACAAAAATTGCGCCTGCTCCCCAAGTAATAACCTCTCTGTCTGAAATATCGCTGATGGCATTATGAATTCTTTCTTTTACATCGCCTTCTGCCTTTTCTTCCAATGCGCTCCAGAAATGCTCTATAAAATAATCTTGCTCGAGTTCCCGGTCAGGTTCACGAAAAATATATCCCCCTAGCTGGGTGTCCAGTACATGTTTTATATCTTTTTCCATATCATGGCTTTTTAAAAGCTCCTTGCCTTTTTCTGTGACCATGTAGCACGAGCAAGGGCATAATGTTATAAGTTTCCTACTTAGACATGCGACTAACCTTTCCTGCATTGTTTCTTGCATTAAATCACCCCCGGTTTTATAACCCAAACGAATCAGTGAACTCTTTGATCTTCTTAAATTCGAATATGTACTTCAGGCCTTCTTCAGTTATGATGTATTTCTTGTCCTTGCCTTCGAACGTTTCCCCAACCATCTTTTTAGCCATTAATTCTCCAAGGTATTCCATCATCTTCTTATGCGAGAGATTTGATTTATACAACAGGTGAGTGGGCTTTATCTTGCCGCCTTTCTGCTGTATAGAAGTAAGAATGTCATGGATTATCTCGATCTTCGTTCTTCTGGCGCTCATTTTCTGAACCTTGGGATTAAAATTGTAAGCAGCAAGATCAAAAATGCAAGGCTCTGTATGAATTCAGCTATGATGTAAAGCTTGTCATAGAGCAATACGAAAGAGAAAACAGGGTGGCTGATGAGCATGAGGAAGAAAGAGCTGAGTACAAGGGCCGAGCTTAGCTTCCTGTTCTTTAAATAATTCCTTAAATAATAGTAAGTTAACGGAAGCAGAATCACAAAAAGCGTGGCGTGGAATATGAGATAAGAATCGCGCGCCAGTATTGAAACAAATACAAGATACATCAAAAGCAGCATCACAACTTTGCTTCTTACCTTGAAATGAACGATGAAGAGAAGCAGGAATGCAAGCAGCATCACGAATCTCGCAATGAAGAAGCCGCTTGACTGGATCCATTCAAAATAATAAATGTTGTATGTTGTTAGAGTGGCTGCGCCGATTGTCTGAAGCTGCTGTTCGCCTGAATAAACTATGACGCTCGAGATTATCTTCAGGAAAAAGGCAGCTGCCACAAGGAAAAAAGCCAGCGCGAAATGAAAATATTTTCTCTGCGAAGTGTACTTGAAAACCCTGTAGCTGAAGAATGCTATCAATAAAGTGCTGATTAAGGCGAATAATTCGAATAAAAAGTTAATGCCTTGAAACCATTCCAAACTAAACACTAAAGCCATCAATATTGCTTGAGAATTGCCCTTTATAAAGTTTGCGTATTTTTGTTCTTTACCAGCCTTTCATAATGTATTTATAAACCCCTCATCCTATTATAGTATAGGCGTTCAGAACACCTCCGTGTATGAATCACCTAAAGCTATCAGAAAGGAGGAGCAGCAAGGCGTTGTTCTTTCTTATGCTTCTCCTTTCTAACCCACTTTATTGATTTTATATTGTCCTATTATTTTTCTCTTCAATTCCTATATAAACACCCCATTCATGCCTATATTGTTCTGGAAAAAATAGGTTATCCAAAAAAATCTTATCAATTAAACCAATAAGACCTTTTATTTTACCCCTCATATCTTCAAAATTATTCGCTATATATCCTATTTCGTGCTTAGGTGTTCCCCAATAAAAAAACTTATCCTTAGCACCAGCTTTCTTTGCAAGATCAGTAGCTGTGCTATGTATAAAAAAAGCATCAAAACTATTACAGTCTCTTGGTATTGCTGGTACTCTACCTACTAATTTGTATTTTATACCCGTTATATTATTTTGGTTAGTTTCCATTTACCTCCTATTGGTTTTATTAATTTAATTTTAAAATTAAAATTTAACAAGATGGATCATTTGTAGCCCATTCTGAAAGGGCATGCATAAATTCTTCTAGTCTCTTAACAACGCCCTTTTCATCAAGGTGTTGTTTTCTTTTGCCTTTTGCGTCATAAGTGCCAATTATGTTCTTTTTTAATAGGTATACAAATCCGCTATGGTCATTCCATGGTCTTTCAAGTCCATACTTTTCTGCAATTAAATCTATGACATGTTCCCTATTTTTTAAAATTGTAGGCCAAAGATTTTCATCTACACCCGGTAAAGTTGGTTTTGGGCCATAGTCATAATCTGTTCTACCCGTATGACGCCTGCCGTCAATTTCAATAATGACGTCAACACTCTCACCATTTCGCTTTTTAACAGCTGTGAAGTACTTACCGCGATATATAAAATAACTGACATCTGGAAAATATCCGCCTCTATCAATTTCACATTTAAATGCATTCGATATTCTTGCATCAGCTATTCCTTCATATGATTCGAACTCGTAGCTTTCTTTGAAAGTTTTTTTAACTAGATCATATGTTCGTTCTACTTTTGCATCTGGTGATTTACATAATCTTTCTAGTAAACTTGTCATTTTTATTTACCTCCTTGTTTTGTTTAAGTTTGTTTTAATTACTTATTAGTAAGTATTAACCTATTAATTAAACTTCTTATTAAATTTTTTAACTTATAGAAAGATTTAAATACTAATTTATCCTTAAGTTAAAATATGGTGGAAATAAAGTTGGATCTGAAAGATAAGAAGATCATTGCTGAGTTAAGCCTGAATGCAAGAGAAAACATATCAGATGTAGCAAAGAAAGTCGGTTTGTCTAAACAAGTTGTCAAATACAGGCTTGAAAATCTGGAGAAAAGAGGAATAATTGAGGGTTATTATGCTATTTTGAATATCAATAAGTTAGGTTATTTATATTATAGATTTTTCGTTAAATTTCAAAACGTCAACCCGGAGAAAGAAAACGAAATAATAGAGTTCTGCAGAAAGCATAAAAAGATCGGGCGGGTATTCCAGCTTGATGGCGACTGGGATTTTGCAGTTGCAGTGTGGGCAAAGGATATTATAGAATTTGAAGAGGTTATAGATGAAATATTAGATAAATTCGGAAAATATTTTGAAGAAAAGCTCATATCGGTCGCTACCAGAATTCATCATTTAAAATACAAATTTCTCCTGAACAAAGAGGATTCAACAGAGTTTGTATTAGGCGGCAAGGTCGAGGAAACAAAGCTGGATGAAATTGATTACAATATTATCGGGATTTTAACAAAGGATGCAAGAAAATCATTATTGGAGATTGGGGAAGAGCTAAAATTACATCCCAAAGTTGTGAAATACAGGATTAATGCTCTTTTGAAGAAAAAGATAATTTTGGGCTTTAATGTAAAGCTGAATCATAGGTTATTAGGATATGATCATCATAAGGTTTTCTTAAATCTGACAAATATATCTAAAGAAAGTATCTTAAAATTGATTACTTATTTGAAGTCATTAACTAATTCCATTTATATAACTAAGGCAGTAGGCATTGCAGAGCTTGAGTTCGAGGTTATGGTTAGATCAAATGAAGAATTCCATGACATTATGAGGGAGTTAAGGTATAAATTTTCAGATTTGATAAAAAACTATTCTTCTTTTATAATTTATTACGAGCCGTATATCAATTATCTGCCTCTGAAGAAATAACAAATCAAAAACCGAAAAGTTTATATATCATGTAAGATTAATCTTACTAGGTGATATAACATGGACATTGCTATAACAAGAATGAGCTCAAAAGGGCAGATCGTAATACCTGCTGAAATGAGGGAAGGCATTAATGAAGGCGAAAAATTAGTCATTATAAAAAACAAACACCAGTTTATTCTGGAAAAGGCAAGCGATCTGGATAAAAACCTTGAAGAGGATCTGGAATTTGCCAGACGAACTGAGGAAGCTTGGAAGAGATATGAGAAAGGCGAATTTATAGAGATGGATTTTGATGATTTCTTAAAAGAAGTAGAAAAATGGTAAGTGCTGCCTTTCATCCTTATTTTAAGGAGATCTTTTCTAAGATTAAGGATAGATCATTAAAAGAGAGAATAATAAAGCAATTTTCAAAGATCAGAGAGAATCCTGAAGTTGGCAAGCCAATGAAATATGACAGAAAAGGCACAAGAGAAGTCTACATACACCCTTTCAGACTTTCTTACCTGTACATAAAAGAAGAAAATAAAGTGCTTTTCTTTGATTTATACCACAAAGACGAACAATAAGTTTATTTTTCAACCAACTCAGCTTTCTTTATTATAAGCTTTGCAGTATTCCTGCTTTCTTCCTTTATCTCGTAATCTAAGATCTTTATTTTTCTATTAAAAATCGGGCCGTCAACAACAAAACTCTCATATTCTCCGCCTTCGCCTGCAATGTTCATCCTGTTCTTTTCGCTTATTTTTTTTAATTTATCAACAAATTCGTTATCAACTGTCTTGCCTAAAAAGCTTTTGTCAAGCCCATCAGCAGCAACAGATGCCAGTATAAATTTAAAGCCGGCATTCAGTATTTCCCTAAGCTCAGTTTCCTGGTTGATGTGCCATAATGGAGAGAATATTTTTAATCCAAGATCATCGCAGATTTTTTCAATTCTGTCGCGCTGGTAAGTTGAGTAAAGCGCGCCTGTTACAACGCCTTCTATTTTGTGCTCTTTTTTTGCAATTTCTAATGCTTTTTTTAAATCTTTCAGTTCTTCTTCTTTTTCGCCTTTTGTTTCAAATTCAACCAAAGGAATATTCATTGACTCGGCCTGCAGCCTGACTAAATCAACAGAAGGCGTGTGGAACATGAAAGAATCAGGATTTTTGCTTTTTATTGTTATTAAGCATCCAATTTTATAATTTTGTTTTAGCATTACGTACATCGCATAGATGCTGTCCTTTCCAGAACTCACTAATGCGCCGAGCTTTAGATTATGGCTAGGATAAAATTGCCTCAGATAGTCTGATTTTAACTTGAATTTATTTCTTCTTGCAAGCTTTCCAATTGCTTTGTGAAAATTTGAGCCGTACTGGGCTGCTTTCTTTTTTCTCTCGTAAATTTCTTTTTTCAATCCGAGATCTTTTGCAGCCAATCTCAAGATGTATTTTTCCTGGTTATTTTTTATTTTGTATTCGCCAGGTATTTTTAAACAATAGTCAACTAGTTTTTTATCCAGAAACGGAAGCCTAAGCTCAAGGCTATTGAACATTGTTATTACATCATCCCTGTAAAGATCCCTCTCATAAAGCTTTAGCAATCCAGATAGGCATTCCTTGTTGATGTTTGCTGAATCCTTGTGCCTTTTGTAGCCTGCAAAGATTTCTTCTGATCCTAATCCAGAGAAAACAACCTTGCAGCCGTCTTTTCTTGCTCTGCTGCATGCTTCAAAAAAAGTCAGAGCAACGCCGACTTTAACAACATTTGAATCCTCAATCAACGGAACTATTTTTTTCAGATATTTTTCAACATCATTTAATTTTATTTTCACAACATTCAGTTTTAAGCCAAGGGCATCTGCAGCATATTTTGCAGCAATTAAGTCATGCGGCTGCTTCATTTCATTGTCTTCCAATACTGCGGTGTAACAATTGAACTTTTTCCCAAGCTTTTTTAAAATAGAAGCTATAACTGCAGAATCAAGGCCGCCTGAAAATAATAAGCCGAACTTTGTTTCCGGGAGTCTTCTTTTAACTGCACCAATCAAAAGGCTTTTTACATTGTTTTTTATTGTTTCTAACTTGTCCTTTATTTCCGGCTCTATTTTAAAGAAATCCCTGTTTATGAGCTGAATGCTGTTTTCTTTTATATTGTATTTCAATATCTGCCTTGGGTTTAATTCAACAATATCCAAATAGCCTGATTTTTCAAGCGCTTTCTTTTCAGATGCAAATGCAAAGCCATCTGTATTTGAGAACCAGATTGGCTTTTCCCCGATTATGTCTCTTGCAAGGAAAATATGATTTTCAATCCAATAAAAAAAGGCATAAACACCGTCAAGCTCTTCGAGAATATTTTTTATATCTTCAATGCCTCTTTTTTCCAACAGCTTAAAAATAAGATCAGAGTCATTTTTTGCGTTTAAACTGTATTTTTTGTTCAGTTCTTTCCAGTTATATATTTCACAATTGGCCCCAAATACGCCTTTTCCGATCAAAGGCTGCTTCAGAAAGCCTACAATTGAATGAAGCAGATGACCGACACAGTTATTGCCTTTAAAATAAATGCCTTTTGCATCCCTGCCCCTGTTCTTCAAAACAAGCATGCCTTTTTCAACAAGGGCTTTTGCATCCTTCCTTCCGAACACTCCGATAATGCCGCACATAACTGACTGTAATCTTAGATTGTTTTTATTTGTTGCGGTTTTAAATGCAAATAAGAGGAATATTTATAAATTCGAGTTTTACACCAACGAGCATGGAGATAGACGAATTATCTTTGAATGAATTGCTGCTTTTGGCAGAAGAGATATCTGGTTGGGAAGAACTCCCCGCTGTGCATTCTTCGCAGAGCAGCATTAATATGGCAAACATGGTTGTACTTGATCATGAATTTGCTGTAAAGGCATACATGTGCAAAAGTTCCGATGTGCAAATCAAAATTTCTTACGAACATAGGACATATTATAAAAATCCGTTGTTTGCTGCAAGAAAGGCAGTTTCCCATCATGAGTTCAGGATATCTGTAGTTCGTGGAACTGTTATTTTGAAAGAATTTGCTGATTCTAAGATCATGAGGCTTTACAGGCAGATTGAGCTGATTTATGAAAAATAGAAAACACCGCAATGTATGTATTTTTTCCAATAAATTTAAAAAATAGCTGAGAATAATAATGATATGGCATTATATTTTATCGGATTGGGATTGAATGACGAGAAAGATGTATCAGTCAAAGGGCTTGAAATAATCAAGAAAGCAGATTTTATTTATTTGGAAGATTATACTTCAAAATTGAACATACCGATCGAGATTCTTGAAAAATTTTATAATAAAAAAATAACCCTTGCGACAAGGGAGATTGTTGAAAAAAAACCTGATGCCATCTTGAACAATGCAAAGACGAAAACTATTGCATTTCTTGTTGCGGGAGATCCATTTGCAGCGACAACGCACATTGATTTGTATCTGAGGGCGAGAAAAGAGAATATAAAATGCTATGTAATACATAACGCATCTGCCCTCACATCAATAGCTATGACAGGGCTGCAGCTTTACAAGTTTGGAAAGACAACAAGCATTCCGTTTGGCAATGAAAATGTTGAATCGCCTTATGATGTTCTGAAAGAGAACAGATCAATAAATGCGCATACGCTGTTTCTGCTTGATCTGAGGCCTGATGAGAATAAGTTTATGTCAATAAACGATGCGATCAGGTATTTGCTCAAAGTCGAGCTGAGAAGGAATGAGAAGGTTTTCAGTGAAAAAAATTTATGTGTGGGGTGCGTGAAGCTTGGCAGCCTTGATCAGGAGATAAAATCAGGGGCTGCGAAAGAGCTGATGAATTACAAGTTTAAGGAAGGGCTGCAATGCCTGATAGTTCCTTCTAAGATGCATTTTATGGAAGAAGAAATGATTGAATCATTTAGGTGATTTAAAACAACAACATTTTTAAACAAAATTGATTTCTTTCAGCTTACAGCCCCGTAGTGTAGCGGTCAAATTCTCTAATTTATTAGAGAAGGCAATTCATTCGGCCCTTTGGAGGCTGAGACGGCGGTTCGAATCCGCCCGGGGCTACTAATTTTTCTTAAAAATTATAGCCCTTTATCAGCAAACATTAAACCTTAATCTCTGCTTTCATAATCCTCATCAGAATCCTTTTTGAAATTCTGTTGATGTCGGGCTTGTTGCCTTTGATAACTGCATTTGTTTTCAATGCGATCTCTTCAAGTGTTTTTTCTTTGTCATCATCAACAGCAACGCCGTAAGCATCCTCGATCAAGCCAGGCCTTTCTTTCATGATGTCCATGACAACAAAGGAAGGATCTTCAACATTAACAAAAGATTTTGCACCCATAAGCGCATGCTTTGTTGAATCTTTCTCTGAGAATGGGATTACGCCGGGAGCGTCGATCAGCATGATCTTTCCCGCGCGGACAAGCTGCAGGCCCCTTGTAATGCCCGGCATAGAGCCTGTAATCGCTGCTTTTGTGCCTTTCAGCATGTTGATGATCGAGCTTTTCCCGACATTCGGGTAGCCGATTACGCCCACTTTAGGATCGGTTATTTTATTGCTTTCCCTGATTATTAATTTTTTTAAAATAGTCATTCCGTAATGCTTTTTAGCGGAAACAAAGGCAGAGGGCTTAAGCGCTTTCATCTGTTTTTCAAGGACATCTTTATCCACAAGATCGCATTTATTCGCAACATAAATGAGCTTCTTTCCATATGACTTTATTTTATTCTCAGTCTTTAGGTTTCTGCTTTCGGAAACATACCTTGCATCCAGTATTTCTAAGACTATGTCTGACTTCCTGATAACATCATCTGTTGCTTTCGAAAATCCTTTTTTCATCTTGTTAATTAAGAATGAATGCGCCGGCTTATTTAAAGCTATTTATAAAAGATAAATTTAAATATAAACTCTGCTTAATTGCAATAAAGGGGTGTATGGTTATGGGGCTTACGAAAAAACAACAATTCATTTTGTATTCTCTTGGCAGCTGGTATCTTGAGGCGAACAAGAAGCTGAAAGAGCAGCAGCTGGAGATTGCGATTTCAAAAGCTGTTTTTATTGATCTGATCAAAAAAGCCCACATTACAGAGCGGGATGAAAGGACATTATACAAGCATCTTGAAACTCTGGAAAAGAAGAAGATCGTCAGCTATAAAAACAAGAATCTTTCATTGACAGCAAGAGGCAGGAGATTGTTTGAAGAGATAAATAAAGAATTGCTGCCTTTCACAACCGTCCTTGAAATTTTAAGGGTGAAAGATCCATTGAGCTACAGCAGAAAAGCGCAGACGATATTTAAATAAGTTAAAAACCATCATATTTATAAATAAAAAGATAATTCTGTAATGCATCGAGGGATAAGCCGGTTGGGAGACGCCATAAATTGACTTCGTCAATTTAATGTCCCTGGCTTGCTTATACTGGAGACAAAAGAGCTGATTCTTATTGTCTCGGAGAAAACAAAATGGCAAGAATGTATTCAAGGAAAAGAGGGCATGCTGGATCAAAAAGGCCAAGCAAAAGAGCAATATCAAGCTGGGTCCGCTATAAGGACAAGGAAGTAGAACTGCTGATTACAAAATTGGCAAAAGAAGGAAAAACATCGTCTCAGATAGGCATTATTCTAAGGGATGCTTATGGAATTCCAGATATAAAAACACTGATGAAAAAAAATGTAACAGCTGTTCTGAAAGAAAAGGGTTTGCTGAAGGAAATTCCTGAGGATATTGTGGCGCTCATCAAAAGATCAATCATTATCAGAAAGCATATCGAAGCAAATAAGAAAGACGAGGCTGCAAAAAGAGGGCTGACAATAACAGAGTCAAAAATCAAGAAGCTAGTCAAGTACTATAAGAAATCGCGCAGATTGCCAGAAAGCTGGACATACGATCCCAGCAACATAAAGCTTTACTTAGAATAAAAATGGACAAGTACGAGCAATTCAAGGAAGAGATAGCCAAAGCAGTCGAAAGCTTCAGGCAGTGGGACAAAAATGAAACAATAAGGCTTATAGGGCATCTGGATTCCGACGGAATTGCCGCGTCTTCCATTATGATAAGGGCGCTGAATAATGCTAACAGAAAATACTCTATTTCCATAGTGCACCAGCTGACGCAGGATGTTATCAAGGAGCTTGCTGCTGAAAATTACAGCTATTATTTCTTTGTCGACCTTGGCTCAGGGCAGATAGACGCAATCAAAAAAACACTTGCGAATAAAACAACAATCGTGCTTGACCACCATGAGGTTGAAGAATTTGAAACTAATGATAATATGACATTCATTAACCCTCATCTTCTTGGCATAGACGGCTCGAAGGAAATAGCAGGAGCAGGGCTGGCTTATCTTTTTGCTTCAACATTGAATGAGAAAAACAAGGATATGGCGCATATTGCAATTGTCGGCGCAATCGGCGACATACAGAACAATAATGGTTTTTTAAGATTAAATGAGGAGATTTTGAGAGAAGCAGAGAAGCAGGGAAAGATAAAGGTAACAAGAGGGTTAAAGGTGTTTGGCGGCGAGACAAAGCCGCTGCACAAAGTTCTCGAATACAGCTCTGATGTGTTTATCCCGGGTGTTACAGGATCTGAATCCGGAGCTATACAATTTCTTAATGATATCGGCGTAGATGCAAAAACAGGCAAGGACTGGAACAAGCTTTCAAGGCTTGAAGAAGAGGATTTGCAGAAATTAGCAACTGGGATAATTTTGAGGAGATTGTCAGAGAAAAAGCCCGAGGATATTTTTGCTGATGTTTATACTTTGGTTGAAGAAGAGAAAGAATCTCCATTAAGGGATGCAAAGGAGTTTTCAACTTTATTGAATGCCTGCGGAAGACTGAATAAAGCATCGCTTGGCATTGGCGCTTGTTTGAATGATAAAAAAATAAAATTGAAAGCGATAAGGCAGCTGACTGAATACAAAAAAGAAATTGTAAATGCGATGAGATGGTTTGATGAAAACAAGAGCAGTAAAAATATAATGACTGAAGATGGGTTTATGATAATAAATGCAGAAGACAATATAATGCCGACCATGATAGGGACAATGGCATCAATAATCTCTAAATCAGGTGGCTTTAGGGAAGGCACGCTTATTCTTTCAATGGCAAGGACTGACGGCAAAATGACAAAGATTTCGTTAAGAGTTGCCGGGCATGAAGCTAATGATATGAATCTGAAGGACATAATTGAGGAAATAGTTGGCAAAGCAGAAGGATCTGAGATCGGAGGCCACAAACAGGCAGCAGGAGCTTTGATCAGGACTGAAAAAGAGCATGAATTCATAGAAGCGGCAAAGAGCGTTTTAAGAAGGTATGCAATTGAAGAGAAGATTGGCGAGTGAGATTAATAAGGATTTGAAGAAGTTGAAAAAATGCCACCTAATATTTTTTAAATACCTCATCAAAATATTTGATTAAATCTCCTATTTGTTCTGTTTCTGTTATAACAATTTCTGTAGGTAAATGGTTTGTATAATGACCTATTGATCTAACATCCCTGAAAGGGATCTTATAATTTTCGGTTTTGAATTCATTTATTTTTGATTTGGAATAATATACTAAACTGTTTTTTCTAACTACACATGAAAATATCATCTTATCATTCTTAAAAAAGCCAATATAGTGTTTCATTGGAGAGATTTTTATTTCCTTTGTTTTGAGGTGTTCTAAAAATGAATTAAGCATAGCAGATGTTTTTTCAGGTTTATTTTCTGTATGATATTCTAATGTATATTCTTCCATCTCATATCTTTCTTTAGATGTAGAGATTTCTTCTTCTGTTACTTCTACCTCACTATCACTGAATAATACGACTTCTTCTTTATCTTTAGTGAATAAAGAAATCTCCATTTTTCTAATCTTCACCTTTATTGCTTTTTCTATTTGAGATAAACCTATGCTTAATTCTGGTGAAATCCTATCAATCACCAACAAGATTTGTAAATCTTCCATTGAATTATCTAATAATTCATACACTTCCTTTCCTGTGTCTTTTTGTATTTTATCAAAAATCTGCTTGTTCTTCTTTATTTCAGCATATAAAAAGTTCCTGACTGCATTTAATTCTTCTGCTAAAGCACTTTGTATAAATGAAATGAAGTTTCCTAATTGAGGTAGAATGTGTCTATCAATATCATGTTCTTCTAATTCAATCTCCGTTATATACAATGATGGTGTTGTTGGATTATTCCATACAAGCAGAAAGCCATCACTAATTGAATGTTTAAAATTTTTGAAATTTTTACTTTTAACCTGTTTTTCTATTTTAATAAAAAGAGATTTTTCAGATATTATATTTCTATAGTTTTTGGTAAATAAGTCAGTTAATTCTTCTTCCTCTTTGTATTCTTGCTTTGAATATTTTTCATTATTTTTTATGATATTGTGTTTCATATTAGTTGGATAAAATGATTAAAATATATGAAGTTTATTAAGGGGGGGCACCTTTTTAATCGTATTCAACACTCATTAACCGCCCATAAACCTTACAATAAATTCCTTACCTTTTCCATGTGCTCTGCGATCTCTTCGCCTTTCTTTGTAAGGGCCAGCAGCTTTAATCTTCCCTGCTTGTCGAAGTTCACAAGGCCTGCTTTTTCCATTTCCTGCAGGATCTTCACAACATGCGAATAAGTGCAGTCAATTGATTTTGCAAGGTTAGAAGCGTAAATCTTAGATTTTGAATTCCTTAGGCCTATAAGCATCAGCGTCGGCTTGTCCCTGAAAAATACATGGAATATTTTTTTGTTATCCAATTAAATCACCTTAAAGCCCCCAGTTCGATGTATATTATAGTAAATGTGATTTAATATCTATATTTAAACATTACTATTTTGTAAAATATAGTTTGTATTATATATCTTTCGATACATATTACAAATTAAAATGCAAAACATAAAACTTTAAATAACCCGCTCAAATCATTTTTTGTATGAAAGATCTTTTATTCCCTTATGACGCTGTGAGAGATGTCCAGAAAGAGATGCTTTCTTTGGTTGATGATGCGATAATGAACGGGAAAAAGCTGATCGTCCATGCTCCGACTGGGCTGGGGAAAACAGCTGCAGTATTGGCGCCTGCTTTAAAGAACTCAATAAAAAACGATCTGACTGTTTTCTTTTTAACATCAAGGCATACACAGCATCAGATTGCAATAAAAACCTTAAAGGAAATAAAAGAAAAATATGATCTGAAGTTCACAGTAGCAGACATAATCGGGAAGAAATGGATGTGCTCTTTTCCGGAAGTGGAAAATCTGGGCTCAAATGATTTTGCGGATTACTGCAAATCAATGAGGAAAGATGACAAATGCGAATTCTATGTCAACACAAAAAAAGCAAAGCTGAGCGTTGAGGCAAAGCAGGCAATAGATCAGCTTGAAAATGATTCCCCATGCAGCTCGGAAAGGATAATAGAGCTCTGCAGGAATAGAAAGCTATGCCCTTATGAGATTGCAATTGAGCTTGCCAAGAATTCCAAGGTGATAATAACAGATTATAATTATATTTTCAATCCAAAAATACAGGATTCGTTTTTTGCAAAAACAGGCAAGGAGATTGGAAAATCCGTAATAATAATTGACGAGGGCCATAACCTGCCTTCAAGGATGCGGGAGCTGATGACAAGCATCATTTCGAGCTTTACAATTAAAAGGGCAATACAGGAGGCAAAGAAGAACAACAAGGATATAATACCCAAATTATCGCAGATACAGGATGTGCTGAATGATCTGGCTGAAGACCTTGAAACTGACCATGAGAAGCTTGTTGAAAAAGAAGAATTCATTGACAAAACAAAGAAGTTTGCAGACTATGATGAATTAACTGCAGAGCTTGAGCTGATTGGAACAGAGATAAGGGAGAATGAAAAAAAGAGCTTTATAGGATCTGTTGCAAATTTTCTGGAATCATGGCATGGCGATGACGAGGGATTTACAAGAATATTGGAAAACAAGAATACCAAATTCGGGCCTTCAATTGCATTAACCTATCGCTGCCTTGATCCTTCGCTGACAACGAGGCCGGTAATAGCCAATTCGCATTCAACAATCATGATGTCAGGCACATTGACTCCCACTTCAATGTATGCTGATCTGCTTGGCTTTCCAAAAGGGACAGTTGAAGCCAGCCTTAAAAGCCCTTTTCCGGAGAAAAACAAACTGATGCTGGTTGTTCCGCAGACAACAACAAAATTCACAAAAAGAAATGAAGAGCAGTACAGGAAGATTGCAGCCATTTGCGCGGATATAGCAAATAATGTCCCGGGCAATTCAATAATTTTCTTCCCAAGCTATGAGCTTATGAAGAATGTAAATTTATTTTTTAAGGATTTATGCAGGATAACAACTTTTATTGAAGACAGGAAATTCAACAAAAAAGAAAAAATTGAGTTTCTTGAGAAATTTAAAAGTTATAAAAATAAAGGCGGTGCAACTTTATTGGCTGTTATCGGTGCGAATTTTGCAGAGGGGATAGATCTTCCAGATTTATTGAAAGCTGTTGTAATAGTCGGCCTGCCATTGCAGAAGCCAAGCCTTGAAATAAAGGAGTTGATGAAATACTATGAAGAGAAATTCGGG
Organism: Candidatus Woesearchaeota archaeon; assembly: GCA_030651135.1. Classification (NCBI taxonomy): domain Archaea; kingdom Nanobdellati; phylum Candidatus Woesearchaeota; species Candidatus Woesearchaeota archaeon. The sequence goes on along the minus strand of JAUSCS010000013.1, from coordinate 232,630 downwards.
AAAGGCGTTGATTACGGCTATATACTGCCTGCTCTCCAGAAAATCCTGCAGGCTGCAGGGAGATGCATAAGATCAGAAACAGACAAGGGCGTTATTGTATTTTTGGAAGAAAGATATATTTTGCCGACTTATTTCAGGTGCTTTGAGAATGAGACGAATCTTAAGGTGACGAATGAGTATATGGAAGAGATAAAGAAGTTTTTTAGTTTATAATTCTTGTGTGATGAGCTGTAGAAAACAAATATTTATATATTAGTTTTCACTTTGGAATTAATACAATGGGCGATTATGGAGTTATTTTAGGGAGATATCAAAAAATTGTCGTATGGGATGACTCACAACGTATACTTGGAAAACATCTATGCGGTACTCCAGATGCAGATATTAAAGAAAAGGGATATTTTTTGAGAGAGCAAAGATTTGAAAGTTTTTTTCCTTCAAAAAGAGGAGAAATTCCTGATGATTTAATTAAAAACATAAAAGGGCTAGAGAAAGTTGTTCTTTATGAAGGTAGAGAGGAAGTTCTTTTTCCTGAAAAAGGAGCAATAATTGAATATCTTCGTTTATCAAAACATCAAAAAGCAGTTTTAATGAAAAAGGCTTTAATGGCTTCTAGAAAATAATTTTTGCTCTTTTTATATTTTGTTTTTTAGGGCACGGCTAGTAATTTGAATACAACACAGATTTGCTGGGCTTACAGTATAATGTACTTAATTACCACACCAGTATACAAAAACGTAACATTTATATATAAGCTTCTCTTAACAGGCAATAATGGTAATTTTACTTGATCAGTTTCATTTACCTGAAGATATATTTGAAGTGATCTTTGCTACAAGCCAGCAGAAGATAGTGGCAAAGCTGCTGATCGACCACATGAAAACGAATGACGGCGAGATAGGCAAGACAGAGATGTCTATGTTCGCAAATCAGCTGCATGAAGGCAATTTAGTGGCAGAGATTGATGAGCCCGAATTCAAGGGAAAAAAAGTGAAGCTGAGCTATAACAAAAGGCAGTTTTACGACAGGATATTGACTCCAATGAAAGCAATGGGATTGATAGACTATGACATGTACAAGAAAACTTACAAGGTATCAAGGAAATTTAAAGAAGTGATGATGGAGATCGGAGTTATGTGGTCCAAGGAAATGGACAAGCCGCCGTTTAAGGTGAGAAGCTCAAAATGAAGATCGCGCTTTTTGGCATCGGCCCCCTGGATTTACTTCTTGTAAACCACCCCCATAACAATTATCAGGGGGCCTTCATTATCCAGAGAAAAACGAAAGATTAAAATATCGCTGAAGTAAAGATTATGAAAATGACAAACAAGAGGCTGCTAATTCTTGGCATTTCTTTATTTGCGCTAGTTTTTGTTTTGGCTGCCTGCCAATCAGGTCAGCCTACAGGCGAGGCTATAAAAATCCAGTATGCTGCCTGCAAAGACAGCGACAGCGGAATCAATTATTACAGCATTGGAACAGTGAGCTATAGGGGAAAAGACTATCAAGACAAATGCATTGATTCAGATGCGCTTACAGAATATTACTGCGATGGCAATGCAGCTATTTCAAGAACATATGTCTGCGCTGCCGGCTGCAAAGATGGCGCCTGCATTTCTGCAACAAATGAGGCATGCGTGGATGAAGACTGGTTTGGCAGCATTCATGACAGGCTTGCAACTAAAGGAAATTGCACTGTGGGCGCAGATGTTAATGCTGATTACTGCAAGGGAGATTATTTGGTTGATTATTACTGCTCGCCGTTATTGCAGGATCCCAAGTCATGCGATTTTGTGGAGTACAGCTGCAAGGCCTATGGATTTGACGGCTGCGATGCTGGCGCTTGCTTTAAAGATTAAATGATAAAAAAGAAGGTGCAAAATATGAAAACAAGAACTCTGTTGTTCGGAATGATTCCTTTATTGGCTTTGATATTTGTTTTAGCTGGATGTACAACGGGAGAAGCTTTAAAAATAATTAAGAATTGCAGCGACAGCGACGGCATCAGCTATTACACAAAAGGGATCGTTAAAGTCGGAGCAGTGTCTTACCCTGACATATGCATTGGCCCCGTTATATTGAAAGAAGGCTATTGCAGCGGAACCCAGTACAAATGGCTGAATTATACCTGCCCGAATGGCTGTGTTGCTGGAAAATGCGTCAGGCAAACAAGCAACCAAACTGGCAGCAACCAGACAAGATAATTTTTATTTTTTTCTTATAAAATTTTTTAAAAACACAAATATTTATATATGAAAACCGAAATTTCTCTTTTCATGGCAGATGATGACGAAGACAAGGACATCTATTCCGCAGAAGGAAGAGAAGAAGAAATGGATGATGATGAGATAGAGCCATGGGAAGAAGGGTTTATGGAAGGCGCAGAAGCAGGAGGCCAGGGAGCCAAGTGCAGGAACTGCGGCAAAGTCCTTGGAGTAAGCTTTGTTGAAGAGGAGATCAGCAGCAAGATCCACAGGTTTTGCTCTACTACATGCGCAAAAGAGTTTGTTAGAAAGAAGACAGGGGAAGAGGAAGAATAATTCTTATGTCTTTGTTTTTAATTGCTATAAAGAACTGTTAGTTATGTATTCAAAAAATCTTTTATAGATCGTTGTTACAATGTTATTCCTGTGTTCAGATGGCCTTAGCCTTTCTTCTTCGATGGTTTTTTCAAGCTCTAATGATAAATCATCTATTCCAAGCAATATTTCCACATTTTCAAAACCCACTTCATTGTAAGCTTCGCGTACCGCAGCTAAATACTCCTCTTTTCCTATCATTCCGTCTGGTTTTAAAGAAAGTGCCTTATCCATAACTAAAAGCCCAAGATCAACATGAGTAAGGCAATTTAGCCGCTTTTCTCCTTTTAGCCGCTTATAATTAAAATAGATGTTTGGGTCGTAGATTTCTTTCATCCCAAATGCAAGTGCTTTAAAAATATCATTGAAGCTTTCATACTCGACATTTAGCTCCCTAAATAATACGTCTTCTTCTCTTCGTATATCTGAACTTGCCCTTTCATAAATCTTAATAGCATCTAATTCTTCTTGGTTTGCCATTGTGTTTAGAGAAATCAATAGATATAAATACTTTTCGGTAGTGGTAGCACTTAGAAATTTATTACAGCCCGTTATCTAAAAATATTTTTTATTTCTTTCGTGAGACTGCGTATTCAATAAATTGTGAAAAAAGTTTCCTGTATTTTGATTCTGGAAATTCTTTGAATAATTTTTCATTAGCCTTATCAACCAAATTTCTTGCTGTATGTTCTGCATATTCAATTGAACCGTTATTCTTCATTATGTTAATCGCTTCCCTTATCACTGCCGGAGTTCTTGTTTTTGAAGATAAAATGCTCCTTAACCTTTCTGCATTTTTACCTTGATTCTGCAATGTTCTCAAAACCATTAAACTAATTTTTCCTTCTGTAATATCATCTCCATAATCATGTGCATTTTCTTCTAAACTTAACAAGTCATCTCTTAGTTGATAAGCGGTTCCTGTAGCTTCCGCAATTTCTTCTAAACTTCTTTTTTGTTCTTTAGTTCCATTTCCTGAAATTGCTCCTAGTTTGGTAGCAAACCTGAATGTAGAATTTTTGTAAGCATTCATTTGTAAATATTCTTGTTCTGTCGGTAATGTTTGCGTTTCTCTCCAATATATATCTGAACCTTGTCCAATATGTGCGATTAATCCACCATGAAAATAATCTTGCAGAATTTCTAATTTTCTTTTTTCATCTATCTCAACTCCATCCAAAACTAACTTCACAACAAAATAAAGAAAATTACCCGTATTTAATGCGATTGATACTCCATGAGATTTATACAGAGGATCTCTGCCATCTCTTTTTTGTGCTTCATCTTCAACATCATCAATAACAACAGAACCCTTATGGGAAAATTCTGGAAGAATGGCCAAATCATCAATGTGCTTGAATGATCCTCCAACTATATCATGAGCAAGGTAAACCAAAACAGGCCTTATCCTTTTTCCACCAGTAACAACTACGGCCTCCTTTGATGGCTCATAAATCGCTTTTCTAAAAGTATCCTTGTTAATTGACCCAATTGTAGCTAAATTATCAAGCAAATCACTGGATTTTAATTTATTATAAAATCTTTGCAAACTTTTTTCAATCCTTAATAGCTTGTCATCTAAATATTGTTTCACATCCCACAAGAAGAGCTTTATCTTTTTAAAACTATCTGAGAGTAATGAAATTTATATATTTTCGAGTTATGACAGAGCCGTGCCGTTAAATTTATATAGTTTTAAATAATTCTATTTTAATATGGAACAATTTTATGTGACTTATGAATGCCCTTCTGGAATTGATGATCATATTGCATTTTTTGAAGCATTAAAAGAAGTGGGTGATAAACTAAAACAAGAAGGAGTTGAATACTGGATCACTACAGAAGAAGGGCGGCAGGATTATTTTTATAATCTTCCTCTTTCAAGGTACTCGGTTCATTTAAGGGGAGAAGCAGAAAATATAAAAAAAGTCATAGAGCCCTTTCTTGACATCACTGGGCCGCCTGCTGTTGTCGAATCAAAAGGAGCTAACTATTTGGATGATTACTTAAGAGGAACTAGATGGTCATTAAGGCGGGGCGGCAGAAAAATTTTAGACTTTCTTTCGGGAAGGATTGTAAGCAGTGAAGTTGCTGTTGAAGCCAGAGAAGGCGCGGAATTAAGATAATTACTTATTCTGAAGATTTTCATTATTTCTTTCAATCCGAGGCAATTAATAATGTCTTTCTTTTCAGCCCATCCTCTTCTTGCAGCTGCTATGCCTAGCTCCATATAATGAAGCTGCATTATGCTGTGAGAATCTGTGTTTATTGCCAATTTTAACCCTTTGCTTACTGCCAGTTTTATGTTTGCATCATTTAGATCCATTCTTGAAGGAGAAGCATTGATCTCCAAAAAGAGGTTTTTTCTTTCTTTTGCAACATCAAAGACTTCATTAAGATCGATTTCATAAGGCTCTCTTTCATTGATCAGCCTTCCTGTTGGATGGCCGAAGATGTCAACATTTTCATTTTTAAGGGCTTTAACAACTCTGTTTGTCATTTCTTCTTTTGGAGATTTAAACCCAGAATGGACAGATGCAATAACAACATCCAATTTTTTAAGAATATCGTCGCTGAAATCCAGGCTGCCGTCTGATTTTATATCAACTTCGCTTCCCATCAGTATTCTGAAATTTTTCAGTTTTTTGTTTATTTTTTTAATTTCATCAATCTGCTTTAACAATCTGTTTTCATCAAGGCCATGCGCGATATGCTGGCTTTTGGAATGGTCTGAAATGCAAATATATTCGTAACCAATTTTTTTGGCGTAATTCGCAATATCTTCTATGCTGTCATCACCATCAGAATATTTGCTGTGCACGTGCAAATCCCCTTTGATGTCATTATAGCCGATTACTTTAGGCAGTTTTTTATTTAATGCAGCATCTATTTCGCCTGTATTTTCTCTTAACTCTGGTTCGATATAAGGCAAACCTAATTTTTTATAGACTTCTTCCTCTGTTTTGCCAGCGACTAATCTGTTTGTCTTTTTGTTAAACAAGCCATATTCACTTAACTTTAATCCTTTTTTGATTGCCCTTTCCCTTAATATTATGTTGTGCTCTTTGTTGCCTGTAAAGTACTGCAATGCTGCGCCAAAACATTTTGGATCGAGAACCCTTAAATCAACCTGCATATTGTTTTTTAAGATAACTGAAGATTTTGTAATGCCTTTAGCTAAAACTCTATCAACATCAGGCAGAGATGTGAAAAGATCCATCACAGGAGCGGGCTTTTTTGATGTTATTAAAATGTCAATGTCCCTTATTGTTTCTTTTCTTCTTCTGATGCTGCCGCCGACTTCAATCTTATCAACCTCTTTCAGTTTCTTTAATTTAGCAGCAATATCGCGGGCAATTGGCAGCACAATACCAAGCAATTTTCTCTCCTGGCCTCTTTTCATCAGCTCAATTCCTCTCAAAATGTTTTCCTCTGTTTTTGCCCCGAACCCAAATAATTTTGCAATCCTGTGCTGTTTTATCGCTCTTCCTAAATCACCAACACTTTTAATGCCTAATTTTTTATTCAGAATAATGGCTTTTTTCGGGCCAAGAGATGAAATTGCCATCAGATCATTAAGATGAGCAGGCATTGATCTTTTTAATTTTTCATATTCATTTATTTTGCCTGTCTTGATGTACTGCTCTATTTTCAGGGCAAGATTTTCGCCGACACCGGGAATTTTTCTGAAGCCGTCTATGCCTTCTTTTTTATAGATCTCCTCAACATCCTCGCCTAATGCTTCTAATCCTTTTGCAGCCTTTCTATATGCCTGAGGCTTCCACTGCACATTTTGCATTTCGAGCATATCTGCTATTTCATAGAACAATGCTGCGATTTCGAGGTTTTTCATTATTTTTGTTATTTATTTTGCTTGTTTATAAAAATTTCTAAAAATAAAGCATAAAAAACCACCACAATCTTTATAAATAAACCGCCCATTCTGAATTTAGTAATAATCCGCATCTAATACAAAAGGCGATTTAAAATGGCAAACAATACTGAAAAATATGTTTATGCATTTGAAGAAGGAAATGCAAAGATGAAGGATCTTCTTGGCGGCAAGGGAGCTAATCTTGCTGAGATGACAAATCTAGGAATTCCAGTTCCGCCTGGATTTACAATAACAACAGAAGCATGTGTTTTGTTCTACAAGCTTGGAAAAAAATATCCTGAAGGAGCAATGGACCAGGTTGAGACAAAGCTGAAAGAGCTGGAGAAGAAAACAGGCAAGAAGTTCGGAGATGATAAAAATCCGTTGCTTGTTTCTGTAAGGTCTGGGGCAAAATTCTCAATGCCGGGAATGATGGACACTATCCTTAACCTCGGAATAAACCCAGATGCAGTTGAAGGATTGTCAGAATTAACCGGAAACGAAAGATTTGCACTTGACAGCTACAGGCGATTCATCCAGATGTTCGGCAATGTTGTTTTAGGAGTAAAACGCGAGGTTTTTGAATCAGTTCTTGATGAAGTGAAAAATCTGAGGAAAATAAAATTAGACACAGAGCTTAATATTGAAGAGCTCAAAGAGATCATCAGCCTGTATAAGAAAGCAATAAAGCAGGAAGCAAACATAGATTTCCCGGAAGATCCAAAAAAGCAGCTGAAGATGGCGATTGATTCTGTTTTCAACTCGTGGAACAATGAAAGGGCGATAACATACAGAAGATTGAACGACATTCCAAACAATCTAGGAACAGCGGTCAATGTGCAGACAATGGTGTTCGGCAATATGGGCGATGATTGCGGCACAGGAGTTGCCTTTACAAGAAACCCAAGTACAGGAGATAATCATTTTTACGGCGAATATCTGATGAATGCGCAGGGAGAAGATGTTGTTGCAGGAATAAGAACTCCGCATCCAATAACTGATTTGAAAAAAGAAATGCCGCATGCTTACAAGCAGCTTGAAGAAATTTATCATAAGCTTGAAAAACATTATAAGGACATGCAGGACATTGAATTTACAATTGAAACAGGAAAATTATACATGCTGCAGACAAGAAACGGAAAGAGAACAGCGCAGGCTGCAGTTAAGATTGCAGTTGATATGGTGAAAGAAGGGCTTATAACTAAAGATGAAGCATTGATGAGACTCGAGCCAAAGCAGCTTGACCAGTTATTGCACAAAACAATTGATCCAAAAGCTAAAATGAAAGTTATTGCGCAAGGCCTGCCAGCGTCTCCAGGAGCAGCTGTTGGCCAGGCTGTTTTTAATTCTGAAAGAGCCCATGACTGGGCTGAAGACGGCAAAAAGGTTATTCTTGTAAGGCAGGAAACTTCTCCTGAAGATATTGAAGGAATGAATGCCGCAGAAGGAATATTGACTGCAAGAGGCGGAATGACTTCACATGCTGCAGTTGTAGCAAGAGGCATGGGAAAATGCTGCGTTTCAGGATGTGAAAAAGTTATTGTAAAAGAAGATGAAGGCGAGTTTGTTGTTGGCGGTGAAGTTGTAAAAGAAGGCGATTACATAACTTTGAATGGAAATACAGGCGAAGTTATTCTTGGCAAGGTTCCGACTGTTGATCCGGAATTAAAGGGCGAATTCAAAATTTTGATGGAATGGTCGAATGCAGTAAGAAAATTGAAAGTAAGGGCTAATGCAGATACGCCGCATGACAGCGAAGTGGCAAGGAAATTCGGCGCAGAAGGAATTGGCTTGACAAGAACAGAGCATATGTTCTTCCAGGAAGACAGGATTAAAGCAGTGAGAGAGATGATTCTGGCAGAAACTGCTGAAGAGAGGAAGAGGGCATTGGCAAAAATAGAGCCAATGCAGAAGGAAGATTTTATAGGAATTTTTAAGGTTATGAGCGGCTACCCAGTTACAATAAGGCTGCTTGATCCTCCGTTGCACGAGTTTTTGCCAAAAGAAGAAGAGGATATAAAAGAGATTGCAAAGGAGATGAAAGTGCCTGTTGAAAAATTAAAGAATAAAGTCATATCACTGCATGAATTCAATCCAATGCTTGGCTTTAGAGGATGCCGCTTAGGTGTTGTTTATCCTGAGATCTCTGAAATGCAGGTCAGGGCAATAATAAATGCTGCAATTGAAGTCAATAAAAAAGGCGGAAAGGCAATTCCTGAGATTGAGATTCCTGTTGTCGGCTTTAATGAAGAGATACTGAATTTAAAGCCAATGGTGAAGAGAATAGCAGATGAGCTTATCAGGAAATCAGGAGTAAAGGTTGATTACAAGATCGGAACAATGATTGAGCTGCCTCGAGCATGCATTGTTGCTGATGATTTGGCAAAAGAAGTTGAATTCTTCTCTTTCGGGACAAATGACCTGACGCAGACAACATTGGGCTTTTCAAGGGACGATGCAGGCAAATTTATTCCAAAGTATGTGGAGCAGAAGATATTTGAAAAGGACCCATTCCAGACAATTGACAGGAGAGGAGTGGGCGGAATGATGAAGCTCTGCATTGAAAAGGGAAGAAAAGCGAATCATGAGCTTGAAATAGGAATATGCGGGGAGCATGGCGGAGACCCGAACTCAGTTGAGTTCTGCCATGAGCTTGGCCTGGATTATGTGAGCTGCTCTCCATTCAGGGTGCCGATAGCGATATTGGCTGCTGCCCAGGCTGCTTTGAAGGAGAAGAATGTCAAGGCGAGCGTGACAAAATAGCAAAGATTTATAAAACAAAGGGCTTTTCTGCGTAACAGCATAGGGGAGGCTTTGAAAATTTACTTTTTCAATGTTTTCTTTATGCCAATAATATACGAGGAGGAACGAACGAAAATGGGAGAATTTAATAGGGAACCCAGAAGAGATTTTGGGCCACGAGGAGATTTTGGACCAAGGGAAATGCATAAGGCAACTTGCTCGGAATGCAATCAGGAATGCGAAGTTCCATTCAAGCCAACCGAAGGCAAGCCAGTTTTTTGCAAAGACTGCTTCATGAAAAGGAAGAAAAGATTTTAGTTTTTCTTAGTTTTTTTATTATTTTTTTTGTTTTTTAGCTTAAACAGTTATGTGAGGGTTTGGCATTAGCGCTCTTTACAGATAAGTTTATATACGAACGTGAAACATTCAACAATATGGGTGAAAAATGAAAAATTTCAATAGGGAAAGTAAATTCGGAAGAAGAACTTCAAGATCAGATGAGCCAAGGTTTGACAGAAGAGATTCAGGTAGCTCTGAAAGAAGGCCTCTTGAAATGCATGATGTTACTTGCGATAAATGCGGGAAACAATGTCAGGTTCCATTCAGGCCAATAAGAGACAAGCCTGTTTTTTGCAGTGATTGTTTTAGAAAAGGCGAAAATTCTGAATCACGAAGGCCCAGCCAGGATTCGTATAGATCAGACCCATATAGAAACGAATTTGAGCAAATTAACGAAAAACTCAATAAAATCATGAAGTCATTGAAGATTTATTGATGGGCTTCATTGAGTAAGCTATTTTTAATTGCTGCTTAGTTGGCGTTTTCACGGCATCTTACTGAAGTAGAATCATTTTCATTTGCCTTTAGAAACATTTATATACAATTTAATGCGAACAACTTTCATGGCATTTAATAAAACAAAATTCCTTCAAATATTACTGATTCTGGGATCTATATATTATCTAATCGGGGCTATTGCCCATTTCTTTGGCTTAACTATCTTCCCTTTCTTTGTAAAAGAACTTTATTCCCCATACCACGACACGATGGTCGCATTAGTCGCAATAGTCATTTCAATGTTATTGTTTGTTATTGCAAAAAATCCGATAAAAAATATTGATGCACTCAAAGTTGTAATAGTTGGAGGAATTCTTACAGTCATTGCCAATATCTGGCAACTGTGGAAGATTGATTTCGTTCAGCTTGGCGCCCCGGCAAAAAAACTTCAGCTGATTGTTGAGATGATTTTATTGATGATTTATATTGTTCTCTTATTTATTTTTAAGCCAAAGGAAAAATAACAAGTAAAAACTTACGAACACCTAAGTTACCTCCATATAAAAAACCATGATAGAAAAGCTATGAACAATTCTACGGCATAAAAGAGCGGTACCTTGAACCTTCCCAACTTGATCCAAGGATAATAATTTGCAAATTTAGGATTCAGCTCTGAAAAATTTACAACTGGGTTTACTATGAACCACATAATGTCTTGGTAGACGAGTCCGGAAAAATATGCGCTGACCAAAACTCCGAATAATTTAAAATTCCATCCGTAGATTATAAATGGCAGCGTTAATAATATCGGCCACATAATCCAAAAAAGATAAAAATGATAAGCAGTCAATATAAAAGAATTGCCTAATTTTATTTTCCAGCCCAATTTACCTTTATGCCAAGCGTTTCTTCCTTCTGCATAAGATTCCCAAAAAGCTGCAGCAGTCATTGCAATGAATATCCAAATAAAGATTAATAAGGGGCTCATATTATCATTTAATATACGATAATTTAAATAGATTTCGATGAGTTATTTCTTTTTAAATTTTCCAAATTCATATTCCATTACTTTGCCATCCCTTATCTCGCCAAACAACATTCTATAGAAAAATCCTTTAAGATATGAAATTACCATCTTAAGCCTGCCTTTCTTCTCATATCTCCTCATTGAAACAAGCACATGATGCGCATGCATTACCCTGAACTTCCCGATCTTCCCTGCCCTGTTCACATAATCCATGTCCTCAGCTATCTTTATAGTTTCATCAAACCCATTGAGCTTTTTATGCACATCGCTTTTTGCAAATATGCACACTCCGATTGCATGCGGCCAGAAGAACTGCGATAAGTAAGTCCAGACATTCATTATGTTCATTATGGCATGATCTGCCAGATGCCTGCTCTGCGGCTTATAGAAGCAAGTTGCAACATCGAGCTTTCTTTTATGGAACTCATCTATTGTTTTTTTAAGAAATCCTTTTGGCAGCTTTACATCAGCGTCAAGAAACAGCAGTAGCTCTTTTTTTGCAGCGTTAGCGCCTCTGTTTCTTCCTGCTGCAGGCAGCCCTCCTTTTACAACCTTTGCCCCAAAGCTTTTTGCAATATGCCTTGTTTTGTCTTTTGATCCTGCGTCAGCAACTATTATTTCATAATCCTTTAAGCCCTGCTCTTCTATGGATTTCAATAAAACAGGAAGATACTCTTCTTCGTTCAATGCCGGGATTATGATGGTGATCATTTTAGGTTTTATTTTTATGCGATTTTATTATCTCTTCCATCTTCCTTATAACATCTTCATTCCCAACCTTATTGAACTTTTTGAGGCTCTTCTCGTATTTTTCGAGATTCTTAACAAAATTTTCAATAGCGTCCTTGCTCAATTTCCCATAGAACTTTCCAAAGCCTTCTTTCTCCAAATAGATTGCATTCAGGATCTGCTCGAACTGGCCTCTTACAGGAACAGACAAGATCGGCTTTTTGAGATAAAGCGCTTCACTTATTAAGCTGAAGCCGCCATTTGTTATTATCGCCTTGCATGTCCTGAGATCTTCCAGGAAATTCTCTTCGTTGAACTCCCTGTAAACAACATTTTGATCTACACCATGATGCGCTGACTTGTAGATCATGAACTTTTCATTCTTCAGCTGCTTCAATATAGGTATCAAATAATCATAAGAATGCGATGTCTGGTAAACAAGAAAATGATCCTTCTTTTGCGGCTTCAATTTCAATACATCCTTCCTTACAATAGGCGCAAAAAGAAATGTTCTTTTTGACCTGACTTCAGGGTAAAAGAAAGTTGTTATAAGATAGTATTCAGAAAATGCCATGAACATTACAATTATGAATGTGTCGAGGAATGCGCTGAACCAATATCTTGGAGGAAACTCGACTTTTGCATTGGTTACAATGTGCTGGTTGTCGTAGCATATTGAAGGAACCCTTAAAATATTGCAGGCCCAATTGGAATAAGGCTCGAAATCAGATATTACAATGTCAGGCTTGAATTTCAAAAACATATACATCACTTTGAAGAGAGTCGGTATTGTAATGAACGGGAAAGATAAAATCCATTTCAATGCTGTCGCAGTTATGTTGACAGAATCCCTTTTGTAGATTATATCTGGGGAGTGTATCCTGTCAACTTTAAAGAATTTTGATAAGTAATCATACGCCCTGTAGCCTGCGAGGATCTTAACATCGTGCTTCTTGAGCAGATGCTCGATTATGGGCTTGCTTCTTGTTGCATGGCCCAATCCTTCGCCATTCACTGAATAGATTATTCTTGTCATTATCTGACTGGCTTCCATTCCTTTGAGTAAGCTTTTCCAAAAAATGAAAACAAGTAGTTTAAAAACCATTGCCATAGCACTCTTGGATATCCCAGTTTCCTAAATCTCCTTGGACTTTTTCTTATAATGAGCTTATTGAAAAAATATATTCTGCCCTCCTTTGCGAGCCTATGGAAAAATTCAAAATCCTCGCCTGCGACAAGATAACAATCGTACCCTTTAAGCTTATCAAAGGTCTTTTTTCTCACCATCTGGCATCCCCATGAAGCTCCCACTCCAATAAAATTAAGAAACATTATGTAACTTGACATTGTTGAATAGAAAATCCTGTCGAATGTTTTTTCTTCATCAAGATGAGCGCGAGTCCTGCATGTTGCACCGACTATTTTTGGATCCTTGAATTTTTCAATAACAGCGTTAAAAAACTTCTCAGGATTTTCGAGCCTTACATCAGCATCGAAGAAGATAATGATGTCGCCCTTTGCCTTTGCTGCCCCTTTGTTTCTTCCTTCCGATATTGTTTTTACCCAGCTTTTTTGATGGACAACAATCTTGTCAACAAGCTTTTTTGCGATCTTAACTGTATTATCTGTGCTTCCGCCGTCAGAAACAATAAGCTCAAGGTCAAATTTCTTTTTCAGCTTAATAAACTGCCTCAAGGAGCTTTCTATTGTATGCTCTTCGTTGAATGTGGGGAGTATTATGGAGATCATGTGTTCTTTGTTTTGTTTTTAATATTTAAATCTATCTAGTTTAAGGCATAAATAAAAATTTATGCTCCTTGTACCACAATAAGTGATGATATTTTTTAATGTGCTTTCCAAATAGGTTTCTTATTTCACCTAAAACATTTCTAAACTCCTCATAGCTTTGCACTTCCATTTCTACTTCAAGATCATTATCACTTACTGTTTCATATGCATAAACTATATTGGGGTGCTGATGGAAGTATTCAAGCATGGATTTTTTAATCTTTAAGTCATCTAACTGCATTTCAATTTTATACCAGTAATAGCCGATTTTCCCTAAATCGATAATCACCCTGAAATCTGTAATAATCTCCCTTTCAGCCATTTTTTTAATCCTGTAATTAACATTAGAAACACTTATTCCTGTTTTTTGCGAAACTTCAACAGAACTTATCCTTGCGTTTGGGGCGATTAACCTCAATATTTCCATGTCCTTGTTATCAAATTCAGCTGTTTCTGGTGAAAACATGCTTTTTGCCGGAGGGGATTCGATTTTTTTATCATCCAATAAATATGTTCTCTTGTAAATATGGAATTTATAATAAACTGAAATATCTAAATCATAAATGTAGTTTCCAAATCTTTTTATTAAGTCCTCTTTGATTTCAAAGAATTCATACATGTTTTTTACCCAGCATGCAATTCCTAAGTCTCTGAAGCCATCAATACTGTCAACCCACCAGAATCTTGGATGTTTCTTATAATATTCAATAACTTCGTTTTCCTCATCAGGCGTGTCTTTTTGGAACTTTATGAAGAATCTGCAATTAAGATACCCCAGTTTGCTTACATCAATTAAAGTTTGGTAGCCCTTAATTATGCCTGCTTTTTCTAATTGTTTGACGCGGTACTGCACTACCTCCCTGCTCAGCTTTACCTTTTTTGCGATCTGGTTAAAGCTCTGCCTGCTGTTGAGATCCAGCTGATACAGGATTAGCCTATCTTTCTTATCTAATTTATAAGCCATTTAACCTACTAATTGACTATTATTTATATACTTTTTGGTTAAATCGTAAAAAAATCAATGAAAAGTTTTATATATCTGTTAGAATATACTTATCACTATTAAGTGAATAAATAGTTTGGAGGAAAACAAAATGACTGAAGAAAGTGAAATTGATCAGCGTATTGAATCATTAGAGACACAACTAGCTGAATCTAAATCGATGGAGAGAATAGGGCGTATTGGTCTTTGTACAGCTATAGGTATCAGCATCATCGCATCTATCATATATTCTCTCCGTACCTCTAGTACAATCCCTAATGTAAATAAAGTTCAAGAGAGATATATCCCGCCAAGCAAAATAGAAATAACAGTTAGCGATTTAGATCAAAATGGGGAAAAAGAAACAATAGAGAAAATTAATGGTGTTCCTTACTTGCTAAAATATGATGACTCTGGAAGAGCTGTATTACAGCCATATGAAATAAAACCTGTAAAATAATCTTGGAGCAAAAAATGAAAAAAACAAAAGAACCAAAAAACGAATCAA
This sequence comes from Candidatus Woesearchaeota archaeon, assembly GCA_030651135.1. NCBI lineage: Archaea > Nanobdellati > Candidatus Woesearchaeota > Candidatus Woesearchaeota archaeon. The sequence continues at coordinate 217,624 of JAUSCS010000013.1, read as the reverse complement.
AAATTTATTACCACTGCAATACTTGGGAAGATCATTCAAGACTGGAGGATTTAAGAAAAGAAGGTTTGTTGACCAAACGAAAAAACGAGATCACAGAAGCATATATGGGAAGAGAACCTGATTATGGCTTATATGGCTTACACCTTATGCTTGATTCTAATTTAGGAACAGCAGGTGTGAGTTATCTTTGTAAGAAGGACATAAAAGGGATAATGCATGATGTCGGAGTTGATAAAGCTAAAGAATTAGTTGGGAAATATGTTCTATCCTATTGTAATGGAGTAAGAGCAGTTGGAATTTCAGCATATAAAAAATAATTTGATAAGAAAAATAAAATGGCCACCTTTAATATATTAAATCCAGAAACATAGCTGCCCACAGCATCCCTTCATCAGAATAATAAAAAGGGGTTTTGTACGGCTTTCCATCTGCATCAAACACTTCAGGATAATTTTTATATTTTTCAATAAGCGATCTGTATTGCTGAACATAATCTTCGGCTTTATTCTTATTTATTTTTTTAACCAAGCCAATAAACAAAGGGCCCATGTGCATCCATATGCTGCTTCTTTCATAGCCGGGGACAAAAAATTCGGCATTTATCATTCTTAATTTTTCCGTATTACCTGTGTATTTCAACGGAAACGGACTGTCAAGCCCTTCTTTTTGGATCGCTTCAATTGATGATCTCAGCATTTTTTTGTCATCAAAAACATTGCTCCAGAAAGGAAAGACATTTGCGTCTCCTGCAACATGGCTTGAGCCGGACAGGTCATCAAGAAAATAAGAGCCAGTCCAGAACTTTTCTTTTATTGTTTTTTTAAAGTCATAGTCCTTAAAAGGATTTTCCAGGATTTCTATTTTTTTTAATTCATTGCTGAGCATTGCAGCCATCACATTATCATAGCAGCTGCTTTTTCTTACAGAATAGTCCTTCATCGAGGAAAAGCAGGCATTCTCCTTGACAAGCCCTTTTTCCTTATCGAAGACAATTTCATAGAATTTTTTTATTTCTTTATTTAAAAAAGCATTATATCTTATGATTAAATTTTTATCATTAAAAATCCTCAAGCTTCTTATAAGATAAGGAACAGAGTCAACTGCGTAATAAGGGAAGTCAAACGGAATTCCATCGGGCGATATAGTTGTTGTTATTTTCCTGTTTTTTTCGAAAATGTTCAGGACATATTCCAGTGTTTTTTTAATTTCATCTTTATAGCCGAGTTTCAGCAATGCCTCAATGCAAAAACCGAAATCCCTTGTGTAGAATTCGCAGAAATGGCCTGAGCTTGCCTGAAAATATCTTCCATTCCAGCAATCTTTGATTATTTGCCTGCATATCTGCTCAGCACTCCCATTGTATTTTTTAACCCCAAAAAATCTTCTCTTCAAGCTTTTTTTAAAAATTCTAAATCCTTCTTTTAAATGAATCAGTTTCATGTTATTTTCTTTTAAAGCCGTGCAAAAACAGATTTATCAAACCAAGAAAAGTCCATGTTAAATCCCTTGCTCTCAGCAGAATGCTTGCAGCAACGCCAATGCTGACGGGAAGGCCTATAATGGCGAACAAAGACGCTTGGCCGACTTCCAGCACCCCAAGAGCTGCCGGGATAGGAAAAATATAAGCAATTCCGACAACTGTTATGACGAGAAATATTACATAGAATGATGCATCAAGGCCGAACATGAGCAATGCCAGCTTGTACTCCAGAAACATGCATATCCATAAAAACAGCGAGAGAAGCAAAGTCAATATCAATGTTTTAGTTTTGTGCTTGAAGAACTTGGTTATGTGGCTTTCCATATCCAGTATTGTCTTCTCTATTTTCAGGATGTGCTTATATTTTATTCTGTTAAAGCCCAGAATCCTGAACAGTTCGCTGAAAAATCCAAGCCCGCGGGCAAGCCTGTAATAAAGAACAAATAGGAAAACAATAAGAAGCACTATGCTGAAAGATATCACAATTTCAGCCTTTCTTGGCAATGCAAATTTCAGTAAAAAAAGGATCAGGCCGACAAAAGCGAAGAATGCATTGACGCTCAATTCAAGCGATTTATCTATAACAGCAGATGCCAAAGCTTTGGAATATTTCATGCCCTGCTTGCTTAAAAGATAAGCCCTGACTGGCTCTCCGCCAACCTGCGCGCTTGGCGTCAAATAGCTTACTGCAAACCCTGAAAAGCCTATTGGCAGCAATTTCAGCAGGCTTATGCTGAAGCCATGGGCTTTTAATATGATTTTTAATCTGTACTGTATGCCTATGAATATTGCAATGAAAAAGATCAAGTAAGGGATAAGGTAAATGAAATTGGCTTTTTTGAATGTTTCAATGACATCGCCCAATCCAAGCCTGAAGAAGACAGATATGAATAATGCAATGCCGATCAATGTTGAGATTATGATCCATTTTTTCATTTTTAATAGCGGACCTGGGGAGACTTTCGCATTTGTTTCGAACTCCCGACCTACAGCTTAGGGGGCTGCCGCGCTATTTGTCCAACATTGAAGTTACCAGACTGCGCTACAGGTCCACATGCAATATTATTAGTAAAGGTTTTAAATAGTTTTTGATTATTTCTGATTATGTACAGAATAAAGCAGATTCCTGAGGATTTTGCTGTAAAGGAGATAAGCAATATCAAGTTGAAAGAAAAAGGCAGTCACGGGGTTTTTTTATTGAAAAAAAGAAATTGTTCAACTCCAGAAGCAATAGAGCTTATTTCTCATTCATTAAATATAAAAAATAAAGAAATAGGTTATGCCGGGAATAAAGATAAAGAAGCAATAACCGAACAGATTGTTTCTATTAAAATTTTCAATGATGCTTTTTTTGAAAAAATAAACAACCTGAAAATAAAAAATATCGAACTGAAATTCCTTGGTTATTCTGACCAGCCAATCTCATTAGGCGATTTAGAAGGCAATAGTTTTGAGATTATTATTAGGAATTTAGATAAAAAAGAGATAAATGTATTTTTGAAAAATACAAAAATGATAAAAAGCAACAAATTAAAGATTCCGAATTATTACGGTGAGCAGAGATTCTCAAAAAACAACATCGAGATAGGAAAATTGATCCTAAAGAATAAAATTAAAGAAGCAATTGAGCTGATTATTGAAAACGATGGCTTTCTGAAAGAAAAAATAAATGGTTTTTTGGAAAATAACAAAAACAACTATAACGCTGCATTGAAGATCATTCCAAAGCGCGTTTTAAGGCTGTATATTCACTCATATCAGAGCTTTTTATGGAATGATATTGTTTCTGTGTTCTTGAAAAATTATAAAAATAAAAAAAACCTGAAGATCCCGCTAATCGGATTTGGCTTGGATCTTGATGCCGTTAAAAATCCAAAATTAAAAAAAATAATTAAAAAAACCCTTGAAGCTGAAAAGATCAATCCGAGGGATTTTGTTTTAAAGTTTCTTCCCGAATTAAGTTCTGAAGGCGGATTGAGAAATTTGTTCATTAAGATTAAAGGCTTTAAAATTATTAAAAAAGAAAAAGATGAGCTAAATAAAAACAAAGAAAAAATAACAATAAAATTCAGCCTTCAAAAAGGAAGCTATGCGACTGTTGCAGTTGACTTCCTGTTCAAAAAACAATAAACTATTTAAACAACGATTAAAAGAATGAATTGAATACAAAATGGAATTAAGAAAAGACTACTTATTGGACAGATGGGTCATAATAACTGAAGGCAGGAAAAGGAGGCCTAGGGAATTCAAAAGACTTGTGAGGATTGAGCCACAGAAAACCTGCCCATTTTGCCCTGGCCATGAAAACCTCTCCCCGCCTGAAATTTACAGGGTGACAAAAGACGGCAAATGGAGCGCAAGGGTTATTCCAAATAAGTTTCCTGCTGTGAGCAAGGTAGGGTCTGCGAATATAATAACACGCGGCTTCCTTGAAAGAACATCTGCCTATGGCTCGCATGAAATAGTCATTGAAACTCCTTTTCACACAAAGCAGCTGTCAGATCTTCCAATAGAAGACCAAAAAGAAATCTTCAAGGTGTATGCATTAAGGGTGAAAGAGCTGCTGAAGGACCCGAAAGCAAAATACGTTGTTGTTTTCAAGAATGAAGGAAAAGAAGGAGGGGCTTCATTGCAGCACTCACATGCCCAGATCATTTCATATCCGATTATTCCGACACTTGTCAGAGAGGAGCTTAATGCCTTCGATGCATATATGGACAAGAACTATGGCTGCCCGTACTGCAAGATAATAAAGCAGGAAAGGAATTCTCCGAGGTTTATAAAAGAAAATGGATCCTTTATTGCATTTGCGCCTTATGCCTCGCGCTTCAACTATGAAGCATGGATCTTTCCGAAGAAGCACTTTAAGACTTTTACAGATTTTACCGACAGAGAATTTCATAGCCTTGCTGAAATAATAAATTTGATTTTAGACAGGGTGATGAAGGTTACAGATTCCTACAACCTGTACTTCCATTACGCCCCGGCGCAGCATGACTTTCATTTCCATGTCGAGATCGCCCCAAGAATTGCCTACTGGGCGGGGTTTGAATTCTCAACAAATGACGTGATGAACACAATAAGCCCGGAGAAGGCAGCGAAGTTTTACAGAAAAGAGAAATGAGTGTATTCTAAGAATTTTTAATCATTCATTCCAAAACACAAACAACGCTTTCAAATATCTCTTCCGGAGTTTTCTCTGCGTTTATTTCTTCCAATAGATCTTTGGCAGAATAATATGCTATTAGCGGAGCTGTCAGCTCATTATATGTCTTTAATCTCTGCTTTATAACTTCTGGTTTGTCATCGTCCCTCAAATAAAGCTTGCCGCCGCATTTGTCGCAAACATTCTCTTTTTTCGGCGGTATGTTTTCAATATGAAAAATATGGCCGCATTTGCTGCACGTCCTTCTTCCGCCCAACCTTTTTATTATTGTTTTCTCAGACGCTTCAAAATTAATCACAACATCAATTTTGGCTATTTTATCCAATGCTTCGGCCTGCGGAATAGTCCTTGGAAAACCGTCCAGAATAAATCCATTTTTGCAGTCTGTTTTGTTCAATCTATCAGCAAGCACATCAATAACCAAGTTATCAGGAACAAGCTTGCCGGCATCCATGTATTTTTTAGCTTCTTTTCCCAATGATGTGCCTTTTGCAATGTTTGTCCTGAGAAGATCTCCGGTTGAAACCTGCGGAATGCTGTATTTAGAAGAGATCATCTTAGCAATTGTTCCCTTTCCGATGCCTGGCGGGCCCAGTAAAATTATTTTCATTGTAACCAAAGCCTCCTGCGTCGGCTTTTGCTTGCCTTAAATTTGATTTAAAGCCTCCGGGGAGATTTGCACTCCCGACCTGCTGATGGCTTGCATAGATACAAGTCAGCCGCAATAGCTACTATGCCACGGAGGCATAACGCAAGAATTTATTATTTCATTTATAAGGTTTTTGCTTGGGTTGAGCAATTTAAATCCATTATTTCACTTCTTCCTCGAACTTGACGATCTCTATCACTCCGACAACCTTTTTGTGAGTGTCAAATATCGGAGAAGACGTTATCTGCGCAGAGCGCTTCTTGAAAAATGAGCAGATCGTATGATATTTGGAGCGGTGAACTTTACTGTTCTTAAGGGTCTGCATGGCCGGGCAATTCTCATTTATTTTGCCGTTGTTAAATATCTCATAGCACATTCTGCCCTTTATGCTTTTTAATTTGCCATTTATCTTTTCGATTAAGTCATTTACCCACACTATTTCTCCTTTGTCATTTAAAACAATCACCCCTTCCCCTATGAGGTCCATCATCCTTTTAAGATTCTCATTGTAGTTTTCACTGCCAAATATCCCCAAAAGAGGAGATTTTTCAATGAACCAGACTTTCGCCATGCCTATGCGCTTGAAATTTATCATTCTTTCAGAGCACAGTATTGCAAGGTACTTGGTAATTGTCACCCGGTTAATGCCCAGCTTTTCAGCAATCTCGGTGGAAGAGCACATCTCGTTGTTTTTTACAAACTCAAGAATCCTGTTTTTCGTTTCCAGACTCACCATAGCCATATAAAGCCTGATTTGTATATAAAGATTATCATTATTGATTATCTATGTTCTGGCATAGAAATATTTAAATAGTTGTTTATCTACATCGTTATACGTTATTGATAATCAATAGACGCGGGGTGGTAAGATGAGCTATGCCAAAAAAGAGTTGGGAAAGAAAGGCATTTTAAGTTCATTTTTGAGATTGCTTTACAGTAAAAAATACAAAATAAACGAAGCGCCAAGGAAAAGCGCGATTCAGACAAGGCTTCCGACGTTTTTGTAAGGTGATAGAATGATCAAGGAAAAAATAGTGGACATCAAAAAATTGGCAGAATTTCTTAAATTAAACCTTTCAAAGCGGGATTATCCTGAATTCGCAAGGCATTTCAAGAAGTTAAAAAAGCGCAGGGGGTGATAGAATGAAAGTCGACGACTGGTTTGATGATGAGGATGATATGGACATTTACAATAAAGCTGAAGAAGGAAGGGATAATGACGAGCTAAATGACTGGGAAGAAGGGTTTATGGAAGGGTATGAAAAAGCTTAACAAATAAACCCAAAACTTTATATTTAAGCTGTTCTCTTTTCTGCATCATGGATTATAAAGAAGAAATAACAAAGATCCTGAAAAAAGAGATCAGGGCGGAAATCAATTTAGAGATCCCTCCTGATAATTCTCTTGGAGATTATGCTTTTCCGTGCTTTTCATTGTCAAAGATCTACAGAAAAAACCCGGTTGAGATAGCGAATGAATTAAAGGCAAAGATCGAAAAGGAGAAAATCCCCTTTATTGAAAAGGTTGAAGTGAAAGGGCCTTATGTTAATTTTTTCATCAAGAAAATTGATATTATTAAAGATACCCTGAAAAAAATATTGGATGAGAAAGAGAAATACGGGGCATCCAGAACCGGAAAAAATAAAAAAGCGCTGATTGAGCACACTTCCATTAACCCAAATGCCTCGCCTCATGTAGGCAGGGCAAGAAATGCATTGATCGGCGACTCCATTGTAAGGATTCTGAAATTTCAGGGATATGATGTAGAAACGCATTACTTTGTAAATGATGTCGGAAAGCAGATTGCAATGCTTGTTCTTGGATGCGGGAATGCTAGGAAAAAAATAGAATTCGATGACCTGCTGAAAATTTATGTTGAAATAAACAAAAAGGCTGAGGCAAACCCGGAAATCGAGAAGCAGATTTTCGGGCTGCTGAATGAACTGGAGAAAAAAGACAAAAAGACAATAAAAAGATTCAAGGATGTTGTCGGGATCTGCATCAAAGGCCAGACAAAGATATTCTCTGAGTTAGGAATAAAATACGACGAGTTCGACTATGAATCAGGCTATTTATGGAAAAACCTTACAAAAGAAGTCCTGGAAAAGCTGAAAAAAACAGGCAAGTTGTTTACTGATGATGAGGGGAGGCTTGTTTTGAACCAGGAAGGCCATGATCTTGCAATGAAATCCCCTGTTTTAGTTCTTACAAGGGCAGACGGAACTTCTTTATATCCTTTAAGGGATCTTGCTTATACAACTGACAAGATAAACAAAAAAGCTGACAGGAATATTCTTGTACTGGGGGAAGACCACAAGCTTTATTTCCAGCAGATAAAAGCAGCGCTTGAATTGCTGAATTTAAAAGCTCCTGAAGCTGTGCATTATTCCCATGTTTTGCTGCAGGAAAGCAAGATGTCGACAAGAGAGGGCAACCTTGTTTTACTGGAAGACTTTATGAAAGAGGCAAGGCAAAAGGCTGAAAAGGAGATACTGAAAAGAGAGCCGAAGATAAGCAAGAAGCTGCTGGAGAAAAATTCAAGGATAATCGGCTATGGCGCAATAAAATACTCTATTTTAAGGGTGAGCGCTGAGAAAAATGTTAATTTCAACTGGGAGCGGGCTTTGAACTTTGAAGGCGATTCCGGCCCTTATATGCAGTATGCTTATGTGAGGGCTTGCTCAATACTTAAAAAATACGGCAAGGAAATAGATGAGAAGATTGATTATTCACTGCTGAATTCAAAAGAAGAAGTTGAATTAATAAAAAAAATGTCTGAATTTAAAAACACAGTTGATGACGCAACAGAAAATTTAAGGCCGCATATGATCGCCAATTACCTCTCTGAGCTGGCGAAATTATTCTCTGAATTCTATCATGCATGCCAGATCCTCAAGGAAGATGAAGATCTGAAGAAGGCAAGGCTGCTGCTGGTGAGCTGCGCAAAGCAGGTTTTAGAGAACGGGCTTAAGATGCTAGGGATTGATGTTTTGGAGAGGATGTAAAAACGAAAGAAAACCGAAGGATTTTATTATTAGTATAATTTAAATTAGTATAAAACTAATTATACAATTAAAACAGAGGAAAAGGGGATTTTCAATTAAGAAAGAGCAATACTCTACACCATCTCAGAATCCGCCACCTCCTTGTTTTCCATGAAATTGCCATGTTAAAGAACAAGGTTTATTCTGCCTATCAATTTACCATTTAAAAAGCGAAAGGTTTATAAACTAGTTCACTCTATTATTCATTAATCTTTAATTTTAGTCTAAACTAAAATTTAGGTCATATAAACTTTGGAGTAAGATGTTACCGAGAAAAATATTTAAAAAATTGAAGGATCAGGCAAAGGATAAAAAGATAGCCTTGCTTTTAGGAGCAAGGCAGGTAGGAAAAACAACCCTGCTTAAAGAGCTTTATTTAGAATTATCCGAATCAAATAGATGCCTTTTTCTTGACCTTGACATTATCTCTAATTATGAGAAAGTAGGCACTTTCGAAAATTTAATCAACACGATTAAGTTAAACGGCTATAAAGAAGAGCAAAAAGAGTTCTTTTACCTGTTTTTAGACGAATTTCAGAGATATCCGGCTCTTGCAAAAATAATGAAGAACGTTTATGACAACTTCAACAATGTTAAGATTTACGCCTCTGGCTCTTCATCATTAGCAATAAAAAGCCAGATACAGGAATCCTTAGCAGGAAGAAAAAAAATAAATGTGATTTTTCCGTTGGATTTTGAGGAATTTTTATGGTTCAAGCAGAATGATAAGCTCCTCAACAAATTTCAGAACATTAAAGGCTTGAAAGGCGAAAATCTGCATTCTTCCTTGAAGGAATTTAATGACTTGCTTAAGGAGTTTCTCATTTTTGGCGGCTATCCTGAAGTTGTATTAAAGATCTCAAAGCAGGAAAAAATAGATGTCTTATCAGGCATATTTGATTTATACGTAAAAAAGGACCTTGTAGAATATCTTAATATTGAAAGAATACTCGAGATGAAAAAATTAATTGAGTTTTTAGCGATAAACAATGGCAAAAAGATAAAATATGAAGAGATATCAAGTTTAACTTCCTTAAAATTTAACGAAACAAAAAGATATTTAGAAATACTCAGGGAAACCTACATGGTGGAAATTCTAAGGCCATTTTATACAAATAAGAACAAGGAACTTGTTAAAATACCCAAAATATACTTTATAGATAATGGTGTAAGAAACTTCTTCATCAATAATTTTAATGAGCTGTCTTTAAGGGATGATTCTGGCTTCTTATTTGAGGGATTTGTGTTGTCCGAATTCTTAAAAAAGGGCGCCAAAAATATCAGATTCTGGCAAGATAAGAATGGACATGAGGTTGATATGCTGCTGGAAGAAAATTCGGTTTTAATACCAATAGAGGTAAAATTTAAACAGAGCCTTAAATCAGAAGATTTTAGGGGCACAAATGCGTTTTTGAATGACTACCCGAAGACAAAGAAGAGTTATTTGATTAATTTTGGCTCTCAAAAAACATCAGGAAACACACATTTAATTCTGCCATATTCACTGGGCAAGATTATTCTTAACAATGCGAATTAAACGCGCATAGAACTGATTAAAAAGCTACCTCTTCTTTATTGGCTATCTTCCATACCATCTCAAAATAACTCCTGTAGGAATCCGCCACTTCCTTGTTTTCTTGCGCCCTAAAATTGCCATGTTAAAAGCGAAAGACTTATATACTAAAGTGAATAACATTATTCATAAAGTGAATAACTAACATGAGGCAGGAAACACTATTAAAAATCATAGGGCTGATGAGGAGCAAATTAGCTGGCGGGCTCACGATATTGGAGATTTCTAAACAATTGAAAATAGGCTATCGCCCCGCTTACAACCACATAGGCGAGATGGAAAAAGAGGGAATAATCCAGATAGAAAGAGTGGGAAGCTCAAAGCAATGCAAACTGGATTTCAATAGCCCAAAAACAAGGCATTTACTTGAATCATGGGACATGGCCAAAAAAGAAGAAATATATGGGAAAAACCAAAAGCTAAAAGCAGCTGTTGAAAGCTTAATCTCAAAACTAACTGAAAGATTTATCTCTGAAATTCACTCAATTGTTTTGTTCGGAAGCTATGCAAAAGGCACAGCGACAAAACAATCCGATATAGACTTGCTGTTTATAGTGAATGATTTAAAGTACAAAAAATTAAGGGAAGCAATAGACCAAGAAAGCGCAAGCTACCAATATTCGCACAATATTAAAATAAGCCCGCTAATCACAGATATAGCGGAGCTGAGAAAGATGCTGAAAGCAAGCGAGATGAATGCCGGAAAAGAAGCAAGGGAACATGGGATATCCATGTATGGGCATGAAATGTTTTGGAGGATTGCAGCATGAAGAAGAGGATAGAAATGCTAAAGAAAAAGATTGAGAGATATCTGAAAAAAGAACAGCTTTTTAAAAATGACGAGCATAAAAAGCTGGAGAAGCCATTTTTAGCGAAATCAAGAAAGAATTTTACTGTAGCCAACCTTCTCTTTAAGATCTCAGAGCAGGAAGATACGAGAAAACTGCTTAATCTTGCCTCTGACTTTGAAGCGCACGATTGGGTGATTGTTGTTTCTTATTATGCGATGTACACTTCTGCTTTGTCTGCATTGGCCCGCCTCAGTTATAAATCAAAAAGCCACGCTGCAACAATCACAGTTTTGGAGCATGATTTTATGGATAAAGCCGATGGAAAGAATCTTGAAGCAAAAGATATTCATAAACTTGCGAAAGCTTATGCTTTAAGCGAACAACTCGTTGCTAAACTTATCCAGACGAAAATAAAAAGAGAAACTGCCCAATATGATGCTACCCCTTCTATCACAAGAGAAATGGCTAAACTTGCCTTAGATGATGCAGATGAGTTCATTACAAAGATCGAGGAAATCTTAAGCCAGTAAATTAAGGCTTGGCTATTTTCCATACCATCTCAAAATAACTCCTGTAGGAATCCGCCACTTCCTTGTTTTCTACCAAAATCCTGAAAAAACTGATCCCTTTCTGTTTAAAAACCCGGAAATGTCAAAAACCACCCATCAAAGATGGGTGGCATGTTGCTGTAGTTCCACGCATCAGGTGGTTAATTGGAAATGTTCACATTTCCAATTTGCTCAAAAATGCAAACATTTTTGACATTTGAGCATGCTCGGAAATATACCCTGCAGCGAAATACGCAGATAGCTTGTCCATCAGTCATAGACTGAGGGTATATTTCCGACATATTAACAATAGACGATGCGATCAAAAGAATAGAGATCCTCAGAGGATAGTTTTTTAAATAAGTCTTTATTCCTATTCAACATGAAAAAATCAAAAACCCTTGCAATAGAATACAGCGGATTGAGCAGCAATAGCTTAACGGCAATAAAAAGCCTTGACGCTGAAATTCGAGAATTTTTAATGAAAGATGGCTTGGTGCTGTATAAGATGTTGGATGTTTTGGGATGTGGCGGCGGTTCCAAAAACAGATTGAGCAACATCATAGTTAGGTTTGGAAATGCTGTGGTTGAATACGATTCGCATAGAACTATTAATAAGGAAGAAACTGAAATATATGCCCATTCCATTAATTTGCACATTTTATCAGAGACTCCAGGAAAAGCAGCAGATTACATCAAACATCATTTATTCGCGCCTACATTGCTGTACAAAGAAGAAGAGTACGATGAAATACTAACGCCTTTTATGCTTGGCACTGAACAGCTTTTCTTAAGCGCATATTCAAGGGAAGAGAGGGATGAAATTTACAGACTGCTGACAAGCGGAAGAAGCGCATTGTACGAGAAAGCAGACGGTCATTTCTTTGATAAAGAAATTGTTGATAAGTTTGCAGATGTACTTGTAGAAAAGATCAGAAAAGTGCAAAATGCCATAAGGATAACAAAATGAAGCTCATAAAAATCCCCTCTTCACAGGGAGGGCTGGGAAAGTCAGACGGATCAGAGCTTGCCCCAGACGAAGTTATTAAGCAAACTCGTGACTTGTTCCTGAACGAGAAAGGCGAACTGCCTGTTTTTGAAATAGATGAAGTCAAGATCGCAAGCTCAAATCTAGAGGAAACAAACAAAAACATATTCAACAAAGCAATGGAGATCTTCAAAAAAAATGAAAAGGCGATTTTCATAGGTGGAGACCACGCAATAACCTATCCTGTTGTGAGGGCGTTCTCGAATACATTTAACAAGAATCCGGGCATTATAGTATTTGATGCGCACCCTGACGCAGAGGACTATTTTATGCCGCCTACACAAGAGGACTTGCTGCCTGCGATGATAAATGAGAATTTAATAAAAGCCGCCAATATAATTTTGGTGGGCATCAGAAACTGGCATACTAACGAGCTTGAATTTCTTAAGAAAAACAAGATAAGATTCTTTAATATGAAGGAAATAACTGAAGAAGGCCTGCATGAAAGCTGCGAAGCAGTAATGTCGATAGCAAAGAACTTTGATGCTTTGTATATTTCCATAGATATTGATGCTGTTGATCCTGCTTTTGCGCCTGGAACAGGTTATATTGAGCCAGGCGGACTGACTTCAAGGGAATTGCTTTACTTCCTGCAAAGATTAAAGTTTTTAAAAAACCTAAAAGCCCTTGATATAGCTGAAATAAATCCTAAAAAAGACATTAACAGCATAACATCAAAGCTTGGGGCAAAGATTTGCGTTGAGATGAGTTGATGCACAAAAACCGCAATATTTAAATACCCCCTATTCATACCTTAGTCTTAGAGGGGAATTCTGGTTAAAATGGACAAAAACGAAAACATAATGAAAACTGGAACAACAACAGTAGGAATACTCTGCAAAGACGGGATTGTTCTTGCAGCAGACAAGAGAGCCACAGCAGGCTATTTAATAGCCAGCAAAAAGACAGAAAAAATACATAAAGTTACAGATAATATTGCAGTTACAATGGCTGGAACAGCTTCAGATTCCCAATTGCTAATAAGATACGGCCAATCAGAGCTTAGGCTTAAAAAAATAAGGACAGGAAAGGAAGCCACTGTAAAGGAAGCTGCAAACCTTTTCTCACGCTTAGTTTACTCAAATATAAGGAAAATGAGCATGATTCCTGGTGTGTCGCATTTTGTGATGGGCGGCAAGGATGAAGGCGGGTTCTTTATTTACGAAATCTTCCCGGACGGAACAATAACAGAGATTGACGATTTTATTTCTTCAGGATCAGGCAGTGTAATGGTTTATGGTGTTTTGGAAACTTTGTACAAGAAAGGCCTTTCTGTGGCAGAAGGCGTAAAGCTCGCTATCCAGTCAGTAAACGCAGCATTGCAGAGGGATATAGCAAGCGGCGACGGCATTGATGTTGTCACCATAACCAAGGAAGCTGTCAAGAAAGTTTTTGAAAAGGAAATAAGAATAAAACTTGAGGATTAAGGTTCTGTGATTTTTCAGTTCAAATAAATTAAGTTAAAATGACTACAATAATTGAGGAAATCTTAAAAGATTTGCCAAAGGAAAAGATATCTGATGCGTGTTTTGAGGGCGCAAATATTGTCCTCTACACAAAAGACAAGGATTTCTTCCTTAATAATGAAGGCATTATACGCGAAATAGTTAACAAAATAAAGAAAAGAGTAGAGTTAAGGCCGGATCCAAGCATTACAATGGAGCTTGAAAAGGCTGAAAAAGAGATAAAGAAAATAATGCCTGAGGAATCCGGAGTGGGCAATATAATATTTGACCCGCAGCGCTCAAGCGTCATAATTGAAGCTGAAAAGCCGGGGCTGGCAATCGGCAAGCAAGGCGAGCTTTTGAGGGAGATAAGGGAGAAAACATTATGGGTGCCTTTGATAAGAAGGACTCCTGCAATAAAGTCGCCATTGATAGAAAGCATACGCTCAGTACTTTACCAGAATTCAGATTACAGAAGAAAATTTCTTGACAGGGTCGGCCATCGCGTATATGACGGCTGGCTGAGGGCGAAGAAAGAAGAATGGATCAGGGTAACATTTTTGGGCGGGGCAAGAGAAGTTGGGAGAAGCTGCATTCTGCTTCAGACTCCAGAATCAAGGATATTGCTGGATTGCGGGGTTAATGTTGCCAGCGAAGAGCATGCATATCCTCTCTTTGAGGTGCCTGAATTCAAGCTGCAGGAGCTTGATGCTGTCATAATCTCGCATTCTCATCTGGACCATTGCGGCTTATTGCCTTATCTATTTAAGCTTCAATATAGGGGACCGGTTTACTGCACTGCTCCGACTCGGGATGTAATGTCTTTGCTAATGCTTGATTATGTCAAGATAATGCAGAGCGAAAGAAAAGAGGCAATATATAGCGTGGATGATATAAGGGAAATGGTGAAGCATACCATAACGCTGGAATATGAAGAAGTTACTGATGTAACTCCTGACGTAAGAGTAACACTCTATAATTCCGGCCACATTCTTGGCAGCTCAATGATTCACATGCATGTCGGAAACGGCCTGCACAATATACTTTATACCGGCGACCTTAAATATGGAAGATCGCAGCTATTGGAGCCAGCAGCAACACAATTCCCAAGATTGGAAACATTAATGATAGAAGCCACATACGGCGGCAAAGACAATATTCTGCCTTCTCCGAAAGAAGAGGATGAAGAGCTGCGCAATATCATTAAAAGAACTATTGACAGAAAGGGCAAAGTTCTGATGCCTGTTTTAGGATCAGGAAGGGCGCAGGACATGATAATCCTGATAGAGCAGATGGTCAGAACCGGGCAATTAGAGAAGGTGCCTGTTTTCATAGATGGCATGGTATGGGATGTTACGGCAATCCATACAGCGTATCCTGAGTTTTTGAACAATACAATAAGAAAGCAGATATTTCATAAGGATGAGAATCCTTTCTTATCCGACATATTCAGAAGAGTGGGCAGCCCTAAAGAAAGAAAAGAAGTAATAGAAGAAACAGGGCCATGCATAATATTGGCAACTTCCGGGATGCTGGTTGGAGGGCCTTCAGTAGAATATCTGAAGCAGCTTGCTGACAATCCAAACAATTCACTTGTTTTTTCATGCTACCAGGGCGAAGGCTCTCTAGGAAGAAGAATCCATAATGGCGAAAGGGAGATAGTGTTTAAGAGCGGCATAAAGCAGGAAGTGTGCCATATCAAAATGGAAGTTGAGAAGATAGAAATAACAGACCACAGCGACAGGAAGCAGCTGATGAACTTTATTTATGACTGCAATCCAAGACCCAAGAAAGTTATTGTCAATCACGGAGAGAACTCGCGCTGCTTAGATCTTGCAAGTTCAATACATAAAGCTCAGAGAATAGAAACATCTGCTCCGAAGGTTCTGGAAGCAGTGAGGATTAAGTAATTGTAACTAAGGAATAGTAAAGTATTTAAACAGGAGGCTTTTTCTAAAAATATGGAATTCACAAAAATAGGCAAATTTAGAGAATCTTTAGTAAAAAGAGTAGAGAAATTGTTTCTAAATGATTTTACAAATCACGAAGAAGTTGAACATGCGCTTAATATTTCATCTTCACCAGGATCACAATATAAGGAAGAAGCGAAGAATTATCAAGGGCAAAACTAAACAACGCGTTTTCTCTTAAATTTATAACCACTAATTAGTAACTATAAAACGAAAGGTTTAAATAGTAGCTCTAGCACTCATATTCCGGGGTAAAAAGAAAAAATGAATAAAAAAGACACTGATGTTCTGGGTGGTGTGGAAGTAAAACCAACAATAACTAATAAGAATTATTGGCAAAGAACTGATGATCTTAACGATGTTCTAGCATATCTATTAACAACATACCCCAAAAGTAAAGCTAAAGACAAATTAATCTCACTTGATGATGCAGTAGATTTTTTATCTAAGAAAAATAATGATGGCACTTATACAAATGATGCATACAGATGGATAGTTATCCGGGAAAAGGATAAAACTGCATTTGAGGGCGAAGTAAAGGGAAAAATAGTGGGCGTTGTTGCATATGATGTTTGGGATGTTCCTGAGAATGATGGCCTGCACTTCACTCCGCTTTATTATCTGGCTGCTGATAGAGGATATGAAAGCGCTGTAAATCATATTATAAATACGCGCGTCTTGCCTTTTGCTAAAAAGTACAGCAAGGACAGAGGCAAGAGAAATATCGGATTTTATACAGATGAGACAAGCAGCAAAAAATTACTTAAAGGCATCATTAAGCAAGTTGGAAGAGGCGGTTGTTTGGGCAGAATGGGAGTTCCTACATTGGAAGATATTTCAGAAGAAGACTACAGGAAGGTCAACTTTGAAAGAAAGAGCGATGTGGATCTTGTATTTATTCCATTTTACAACGAAGAATTAACAACAGCAGTTGCTAAAGAGATGGTTTTTAGTTACTTGGATCAAGGCTATAATGGAAAACAGACTGGCGATGAAGGATACATGCCATTAAGTGAAATGTTATCTTACAAAAAATTTGCCAGAAACTTAGACAAAGAATTCCCTGACGGGATAGTTAAACTTAAGCCGATAAGGTGAATTTAAATGACTAACCAAGAAAAGAACGAAAATGTGATTGAAGGAATTAAAAAAAAATTGAAGACCTTGGACACAGACCCGAGAACCATAGATGGCGTTGCTAAGATCTTCTGGGCAGCAGAAAATGAAAAAGATGTCGAGTTTATGCAGAAAAGACTTGAATGCTACCCAGGACGATATATGGGGAGCGGACTTGTATATTCTTATTTTGAAAAACTTATGGAATTAAAGCCCGAAATTTTAGAAGAGGCTAAACAAAAACTTGGAAAACTCGGCAGGCGGCTATCGCCAACTTTTTTTGATGAGTTTTTTCATAGTGATGAAATCTCTTGTGATATGTCTTGTGATCTGCACCCAAAATATGATGCATATTCTCAAGAATTCAGAGATTTTCATAAAGCAGCCTGTCAATTTGCCCTTAATAAAATGAAAGAATACCTGGGGGTAGAAATAAACACCCCTGTAAAAAGATCTTTTTTATATGAAGTCATGTACCATACTGTTGGCAAAGTAATTGAATTGCCTGCAAAAGAAGGGCCGTTTATCGGAGAAATTAAAACAAAAACATCAGCAGGGCCGTCTTTTCCTATGAGCCTTATACTTGACCATATCTTTCATACAGACGAATCCAATCAGAACCACCCCGGATGGAAGATTTGGGTTGAAGATAAAAAAGGAGAGGCGAATTCGTTTTCTTATGCATTCAAAGATGACGGTCTAGAAAGAATGGTTGCATTGGATAATGAATTTGATATTGGAGATCATGTGAAAATAGACAGATACAGCAATGGCAGCTATTCTTATCCTGTTAAGCATGGTGGAAGCCAGGCAATTAATGTCGTTTCTAGTGTAATTACTAAATAGTAGTTATAAACCGAAAGCTTTATATACTTGCTCTGCTGTTCTATTTATATGGCGAACAAGCTGTTTATGGCATTCATTGCTGCGGGGATTCTTGTTTTAGCTGTTCTGGCTAGCTTGCTTGCTGTTCAGTTTACCAATGAAAAGACAAACAAGAACAATGAGATAACGTCAACTATGGCTTTTAATGATGGGCATCAGCCAAAGGCATCTCCTTCTGACTGGATAAAAGAGGATCAGATACATGTTCTGAATAATAACGTTGTTATTGACTTAAAGGATGCTCAATGGGCAACTTTCACAGATACGCATTCAATGGAGCCTGTTTTAAGCAAGGGATCAAATGCAATTGAAATAGTGCCTAAGGATGAAAGCTACATCAATGTAGGCGATATCGTATCTTACAAATCAGAATACGCTGACGGATCCATAATCCACCGTGTTATAGCTGTTGGCCAGGATTCAGATGGCTGGTATGCCATGATGAAAGGCGACAACAACCCTGAGCCAGATCCGGGCAGGATAAGGTTTTCTCAGATCCAAAGGCTGGTTGTCGCGATAATTTATTAAAGGAGACTCTAAAATGATAAGCAACAAAACCATAAAAGCTCTTATATCATACACGAGAGCAGAGGAAATATTTTATTTCGCGCTGATGGCTTTAATAATCATATTGACGATCATAGGTGCATTGAAATGAACGGAAAAAAAAAGATTCCATTTACGAAGTCTGTTCCGAATACATTAATAGATACTGAAGTTAAAAAATATGAATCTTTACATTATATTCCTTTAAAAAATGTAATTATTGTAATAGGAGAATATAAGCGACAGCAAGAACTGGAATTCGATTATGTTTTAGCTAAAGATGGCAAGATAATCACTGCGCTAACCCTCTCTGGCGAACAAAAGAAGTTGGGGCATAGATTAAACTTGATACGCCCACTTTCAAACTTAGAGCTCAAATGCCCATCTCTTTATAATTGTGTTGAGACCAAAACATCGAACAGCATCTTATATGAAAGATTTCCTACAATAAAATTCTTAGAGAAAGTTGCACTAACAACTAATTGCGAATTGCCTGGATATGTATTTAATAAAACACCCATTGACTTCAGATTGAATTAAACTAAATCTTTATATATAAATCAATTTTTCTCTTTATTATGGAAAACATTGAAGACTGGAGAAAAGCCGGAAGAATAGCTGCTGAAGCTTTGGATTATGGAAAGTCGCTGATCATAAATGGAGCTTCTTACTCAGATGTAACTGAAAAGATAGAGGCAAAAATAATGGAATTAGGCGGAGAATGCGCTTTTCCGGTTCAGCTTAGCCTTAATGATATTGCAGCGCATTTTACAGTTGAGCCTGGCGAGGACATTAAATTTACAGATCAATTAGTCAGCTTAGATGTTGGCGTTCATGTCAACGGCGCAATCGGCGACACAGCTTGCACAGTTGATTTGTCCGGGAAATATGCTGATCTGGTAAAAGCAGCTGAAGAGGCGCTTCAGGAAGCAATAAAAATAATAAAGCCAGGCATTGCATTAGGAGAAATAGGAAAAGCAATCCATGCTGCAATAGCAAAACACGGCTTTTCGCCAATAACAAATTTATCCGGTCATGGCCTTGATCTGTATGATATTCATACAAAGCCCACAATACCAAATTTTGACACTGGCGATAAAACAAAATTAGAGAAAGGCACCATAGTTGCAATCGAGCCATTCGCAACAAACGGAGCAGGAGTTGTTTATGAAAGCTCTAATGCAAATATTTTTATGCTGATTGACGTAAAGCCAGTCAGAAACCCGATAACAAGAAAAGTGCTGCAGGAGATCGCAAATTACAAAAATCTTCCGTTCTGCACAAGATGGCTTGCAAAGAAGTTTTCAATGCCGCAGACCCAGTTTGCATTAAGGGAATTGAGGAATATTGGGATCCTGAAAGAATTTCCTCCATTGCCTGACAAGAAGCATGGAATTGTTTCGCAGGCAGAGCATACTGTTTTAGTTGACGATAATGTTGAAATTCTGACAGCGTTGAAATGAAATATAACCTATGTGTGTGTTATGTTCCCGAGACTACGCAGTGCTTAGATTAGGAAGGCAAATCCCAACAAAGAGTAAATTTTAACCCCGTAAAAAGCTTTATATATAAGATTGCCACGTATCTCATTATGGTTACGCTTGGAGAGCTAAAGCGAGAAATAGATCAAATAAAAGAGCGAAATAAAAGGGTTGAGAAAGATAAGGCTTGGGAAACGAGCTGGTCTAGAAGAACTCTTATAATAGTATTAACTTATTTGGTTATAGTTTCATTCTTTTATTTCGCTGGACTGCCAAATCCCTTTGTGAATTCGATTGTTCCTGCAATAGCATTTTTGTTATCTACTTTAACTCTTGATTTCTTTAAGAAGGCGTGGTTGAATTGGCGCGAAAAGTGATAGGAGTCAAATTTACTCTTCGCCGCCTTACTGCTTTGCTGCATTCCACATTATCTCGAAGTACTGCCTGAAAGAATCAGCAACTTCTTTTCCAGTTATCCTTATGGCCAGCGGATCTTTTGTCAGGATCATTATGCATGACCTGTTTTTATAAAGCATTATTTCAGCAGGGGTTGCCTGCTGCAAAAATCTTACCTGGTATTTTCTTGATTTTAGGAAGAAATCAATCCTTTCCTTTCTTTTTCTCAGCTCTTCATTGAAGATTATGCTTGTGGCTATTCCTTTCTCAGCCCTTAATTTCGAGTATTTGACAAAGAACATGTCTGCCTGATTTTCTGATTCGCCTTTGCTTGCTCCGAAAACATAGTTTTGGTCTCCTTTTTTGCATTCATTAATCAAATCCTCAAATATTGTTTTCATGCCGCTCCATCCCTGGAATACCTCAACATTGACCTTTTCTTTTGTTTCGCTGAATTTGAGAAGCAGGGTTGGAAGCATTTGATTTACAAAATTTCTTTCGTTTTGAAGCTCTTTTTCCTTTTGATCCAGAAAATCCATAATGTGACTTGGATTTGCCGGGCTGAAATGCGCAATGCCGTTTTTTTCTACTTTTGAGATTATGCCTTTTTCAACCAATCTGTTAGTTACGTCATAGATATTGGAAGGGGAGATGCCTGATTTCTTTGCCAATGCTGTTTTTGTGCATTCTCCAAGCTCGAGCAAAGCATCATAAACCTTGATTTCGCCTTCTGTAAGGCCTATTTTTCTGAGATCCGAAAGCTCCATAGTGTTAAGTTAGCTGATCTGCTATATAAATCTTTCTAAAGTAGTCCTGTACAAGGACACCCTTGTTTATATAGTTATTACGTTACTACTATATCAAGATAAAAATAATAAAGCCGCACGGGCTTAAAGCGTGGAGGAAAAGAAAATGATAATGGAAAAATTAAGTGTAGAAGACAAAATTGATGCAGCTAAAGACTTCGCTATTGATCAAAGTTACGTCAGCTCGATCGTGAGGTATGTAGGTATGGATCTAAAAGAAAGATCTCAGCTGAATAAGAAAATAAAATTTGAGTATGATTTTGGAGGTAAATGAAAATGAAATCAATCGCGCAAATGTTGAAGGAAGATAAGAAGAAAAAAGATTTAGAAAAACTTAAAGAAGAAAGACTTGAAAAACTTCGAGATTTAGAAAAACGATTGCAAGAATGCAAAACAAAAGAAGAGGTATTTGGCATATTTCAAGATAGAGTCATGTCAAAAATTGGAAAAAGAGAAAGTGCACACGACGGTTATAATAACCCTCTGTATAGAGAACAATATACATATAGAGAAGAGACTAGAGAAGAACAATATAAGTATAGAAAAGAGACTATAGAAGAGACATTTAAATTTGCTAAATACTTTCTCAAGCTAGAGTCTGGAAAAGATATAGAATATGCGTCTTTTGGTTGCGGTTGCTATAAGTTGGACTATCTAATCAAAGGAGAATCTGGAGATCATATCATAGAAAGTCTAGACTCAGTTGAAGCAAGAATATTGAGTATGTTTGGTAATGGAGGTGGAGGCTGCGATGGAGATGGAGGGTATGTAAAAAAATACTATGATTTTATGAGTGCTAATTGTATCCAAAAATATTCAAAACTATATATCGCTTTGGCAA
Source organism: Candidatus Woesearchaeota archaeon (assembly GCA_030651135.1). Taxonomy (NCBI): domain Archaea; kingdom Nanobdellati; phylum Candidatus Woesearchaeota; species Candidatus Woesearchaeota archaeon. The sequence goes on along the minus strand of JAUSCS010000013.1, from coordinate 195,839 downwards.
TTTCAGGTCTGGGAGAAATATTTGAATCATATAACGTTGAAATAAAATCAGATGGATGCTACCTTTATACGGTTAAAAATAAAGTCAAAGACATTGTCGCTTTAGAGATTTACAAAGGAATACTTACAGATACAATTAATCTGGATGAAGAGAAGAAATCTCAATTTAAAAGTGAGATGAAGAATGTATTTGGACAGAATTATGATGCAGCAGTAGAATCATTGCGTAACGGATTGGACAAATATAATGAATTCCTTGGTAATACTTTATTGGATTCAAAAAAAGTAAAAGCCAAGGTAGTTCAGGTTTTTGAAAAAGTTTTTTCTTAAGTTTTTATTTTTTTAAACCTAAACGCTGAAGCGCTGTAGAAATTCAGGAGATTCTGCAAATTCATTTTAAAAAAGTATTTAAATTAGAAGCTGTTTGTGATTGTTGAGATGGCAGAAGAAGTTCAAAAAGGACTGATTGTTTTTCAGGACAGGAAAATCCGTAGGATTTGGTATAATGATGAGTGGTTTTATTCTGTTGTTGATATAGTTGAAGTTTTAACAGATAGTCCAACACCAAGACAATACTGGGGGAAAGTTAAAGACCGAGAATTTATTCAACTTGAACTGTCCCCAATTTGGGTACAGTTGAAAATGCCCGCTGAAGATGGCAAATTACGATACACCGACTGCGTCAATACAAAAAATGCCTTTCGGCTTATTCAATCCATTCCATCAAAAAAGGCAGAGCCGTTTAAGCAATGGCTAGCTCAGTTAGCTAAAGAGCGTATAGAAGAGATTGAAAACCCGGAACTTGCTCAAGACAGGGTTAAAGAATATTATGAATTCAAGGGTTATCCAAAAGATTGGATAGACAAAAGGATAAGGGGGATTGCCATCAGGCAGGATTTAACCGATGAATGGAAAAACAGAGGTATTGAAGAAGAAAGAGATTTCGCCATTCTGACAAATGAAATATCCAAAGCAACATTTGGGAAGACCATAGGAGAATACAAACAATTTAAGGGATTGAAGAAACAAAATCAAAATCTCAGGGATCATATGACTGATTGGGAACTGATTTTAACAATGGTTGGGGAGAAAGCAACGACAGACATTACTGTTGCGAAAGACGCAAAGGAGTTTCCACAATTAAAACAAACCGCTAAGGAAGGCGGAGACATCGCTAAAAATACACGAAAAGAACTGGAGCAGAAAATTGGAAAAACAGTCATCTCATCAGAAAATTATTTGCATTTGACTGAAGAAATGAAAAAGAAGAAGTTAGAAGATAAAAGTAAGAAGTAACTTAACTCACCCATTCGTTTTTGTTTCGTAGTTAAAAATGTCCCTATAAATCGTTAGCCATCTTTTCGATTGAAATTAACCAAGATTTAATGCTGCTTTAATGGCATCAGCATATTTCTCATTCATCTCGCCCAACCTGAATATATTTTAACTTCCATTTTATAACTTATCCAAAAAAACCTTTTCCTCCTTACCCGTATTCATATCCTTTACTTTCACCTCTTTTTTCTTAACTTCGTCTTCACCGATAACTATTGCTTTTTTTGCTTTTATTGAATTTGCATATTTTAATTGGTTGCCTAAATTTCTCCTGCTCAGATCGTAGTCAACAGAATATTTCTTCCTTAATTTATCAACTATTTTAAGTGCATCTTCCCTTACATCATCATTCAATATAGCGACAAAATAATCAGGGCCAAGATCAATTTTGGGAATTAGCTTCTTATCTTCCAGTAAAAGCATCAATGTCGAGTAGCCCATTCCAAATCCTGTTGCCGGGCATGGTTCTCCGCCAAACTGCTCAATCATCTTATCGTATCTCCCGCCGCCTGCAATTGCCCTGAACTTCTGCTCTGAATCAAAGCACTCAAACACAGTTCCGGTATAGTAGGCCAGGCCGCGGGCAGCTGAAAGGTCAATCATTACAAATTCTTTTTTGACAAATTTTAAGATATTCTTTAATTCTTCACAGCCTCTAGAAGCTTCTTCATTTAGCTTTAATTTTTCTATTTCCTCGATTTTATTTATTTTCAGGATGTTTTTTATTTTAGTTATTTGTTCATCATTTAATTTAATGCCTTTCAGCTCTGTTTCAAACTCTTTTTCAGAAACTTTTGATTTTTTATCAATGATCCTTATTGTTTCTTCAAGCTTGTTTTTATCAATAAAATCAGTCAATAAACCTTCCAATAATTTCCTGTTGTTTATTTTTATGAAAAAATCCTTTTTTGTCAGCCCTAATGCCGTTAAAGAATCAATTACTAAATTAATAACCTCGGCATCTGCTTCGGGCTTGTCGCTTCCGAATAGCTCCACCCCAAACTGATAAAATTCCCTTGCTCTGCCCTGCTGAGGCTGCTCATATCTCCACATTCTAGTCAAATAAAACCATTTTACAGGCTTTGGAACTGTCTTCTGCTTTTCGATGAACATTCTCGCCAAAGGAACAGTCAGATCAAACCTCAGTCCAAGCTCTTCATCGCTTCTCTTTTCAAGCACGAATACTTGTTTCTTTATCTCTTCCCCTTCCTTTTCAGTCAATACTTTCAGATGTTCAAAAGCCGGGCTTTCAACCTCGCTGAATCCGTATTTGATCGCCATAGCTCTGAGTATTGAAAATACTCTGTTCTGGATCTCCTTTTCTTCCGGATAAAAATCCGCTGTTCCTTTTACTTTTTGGAATGCCATTTTGCTCCTCATCATGCCTTTTTATTGCAAAGTTTAAAAAGGTTTTGAAAAAAATCAGTTCTTTTTCTTCAGCCTTATTTCTGCAGATTTTTTGTGTTTTTTTAAACCTTCCAATTCCGCCAATTTAATGGTCATTTTCATCAGTTTTTTGTTCGGTTTTATTTTTTGATAGGTTTGTACTTTAATAAAATCCCTTACAGATAAACCGCCAGCATATTTTGAAGCCTTATTTGTAGGTAAAATGTGGTTTGTTCCGCTGCAATAATCGCCAAAAACAACTCCTGAATTATAACCAATAAACAAAGAGCCATAGTTTCTAAGTCCTTTGATGTACTTATTGAACTTTTTAACAAACAGTTCCAAGTGTTCTGGTGCTATTTCATTGGCTTTTTTAATGGCTTCTTCTATTTGTTTATCTGATTTTGATGATGCTTTGATTAACCATACTTTTACGCCTTTATCGTGTTCTTTCTGAGCAGCAAGATCTGCATTTATAAAATTCATATTTGCAGTTTCGTCAGCTATGATCATTATTTCACTAGGGCCGGCAATAAAATCAATTCCAACATCCCCGAAAACTTGTTTTTTTGCTTCTTGAACATACTTGTTTCCAGGACCAACTATTTTATCAACTTTTGGAATTTGTTTTGTTCCATACGCTAAGGCAGCAATTGCTTGTACTCCACCAACATCAAATATTCTATTCGCACCCGCTAAATCTGCTGCGACAATGACATCTGGTTTAATTTTAGGCGAACAAACAATAATATCATTCACCCCAGCAATTTTTGCGGGGATGATTGACATTAATGCTGAACTAAGCAGAGGAAAATTGCCACCCGGAACATAGCAGCCAACTTTTTCTATTGGAACGATTTTTTGGCCTATGATGCCATACTCTCTTTTTAACTCGAAGTTTTTAAGCTGTTTTAGCTGCGCTTTTGCAAATTCTTCGATATTTTTAATCGCATATTTTATTGCCTTAATTGTTTCTTTATCTGCTTTTTTATAACATTCTCTTATCTGTTTTCTAGTTATTTCAAATCTTTTATTATACTTTTTATCAAATAAAATATTATATCTTAAAATAGCAGAATCTCCTTTCTCTCTTACTTCTTTTATTATTTTACTTGCAATATTTGTGGTCTTCATTTTCTTCTGCTCCATAGTTCATTCTTCACATCCATTATATTTATTCTTTTTTTGGCCATTAAAACCATCACGAAATACATCAGATCTGCGATTTCCCAAACCAGATTATTTTCGTCCTTGTAGTTTATGACCTCATACGCTTCTTCTTTAATTTTTCGCTTTATTAAATCTTCGTTCTTCAATAGCTTTGATGTATAAGACTCTTCTTTCGGATTTTTTAGCCTGTCTAATATGATGTCGTAAAGGTCTTCCAGCTCAAATTCCTTCTCACCGAAGCACGAATAAGCTTTAGTGTGGCATGCTGAATTCTTTTGCATTACAGTAAACAGCAAACAGTCCCTGTCACAATCGTATCGTGCCTTGATAAGTTCCTGAAAGTTTCCTGAAGTTTCGCCCTTTGTCCAAAGTTTTTTCTTTGACCTGCTGTAGTATGTTGCTTTATTAGTCCTGAATGTTTTCAACAACGATTCTTTTGTTGAAAAAGCCAGCATTAGGACCTGTTTTTTGTCATCTTGTGCAATTGTGGGCATTAAGCAGTTGTTTTTGCTAAAGTCCAATAATGAAATAAACGCTTCATCTAGTTTTATTTTATTTTTATAAATGGACATTCCTATCTGTGAATTAATTCCGAGGTTCTCAAGCTTTTTGATTTCATCTATTGATGTTATTCCGCCTGCGGCCGTTATTTTGTTTTTTGTAAGCTTTTTTAATGCTGCAATTCTTTTAAAATCAAAGCCCTGCATAAGCCCTTCCCTTTCAATATCTGTAAAGAGAAATTCGGAACAATAATTTTCCAGTTGTTTTATGACATCTTCTGGTTTTTCCCCTGTGTTCTTAGTCCAGCCTTCGCTTGCGACATAATTGTTTTTTACATCTATTGCTGCAATAAGGCGTTCTTTTGGCAGCTGTTTTAAAAACCTTGGCTCTGCCTTTGTTCCAATTATGATTTTTTTGGCGCCTGACCGCAAGATCTCATACGCTTTCTTCACAGTCCTTATCCCGCCGCCGACTCTGCAGTCTGCTATCTTACAAATGTCTTTCACCAACGCTGTATTGTTGCCTTTGCCTAGAGCTGCATCCAAATCAATTACAGCAAGTTCTCCATACTTCCTGAATTCCAGAGCCAAATCTAATACATCCTGCCTTTCAAGCACTTTTGATTTCCCCTGCTTCAATTGAACTGCTTTCCCATCCATTAAATCAATGCTGGGAATTATCATTTTCTTACCTCGATGCCTTCATTATTCAAATAATCTTTTACTTCAGATATTGAATATGTGCCATAGTGGAAGATTGATGCCGCCAATACAGCATCTGCTTTCCCTTTCCTGAAAACCTCGGCTAAACTCGGCAATGAGCCTGCCCCCCCAGACGCTATTACCGGGATATTAACTGATTGGGAGATTGCTTTAGTAAGTTCAATATCATAACCTTCTTTTGTCCCATCTTTGTCCATAGATGTCAAGAGAATTTCACCTGCACCCAGAAGCTCGGCTTGTTTAGCCCATCTTACAGCGCTAATTCCTGCAGATCGCCTTCCTCCTTCGATAAAAACTTCATATTTCCCATTGATCTTCTTGACATCTACAGCTACGACTATGCATTGGCTTCCAAATTTTTTTGCGGCTTTTTTGATCAACTGCGGATTTTTGACTGCTGCTGTGTTAATTGAAACCTTGTCTGCGCCCGCATTAAGCACGTCTCTTATATCTTCGATTGTGTTTATCCCTCCACCGACAGTCAGGGGGATAAATATTTGTTTTGCTACTTTTTTGACTAGTTCAATCGTTATTTTCCTTTTTTCAGAGGATGCAGCAATATCCAAAAATACAAGTTCGTCTGCACCTTCGCTATCATATTTCTTTGCTAACCTGACTGCATCGCCAGCGCACCTTAAATTAACGAAATTAGTTCCTTTTACAACAATGCCTTCTTTTACATCCAAGCAAGGGATTATTCTTTTAGCGAGCATTTTAACCATCTCCTTAATAGTTCTAAGCCAGATTTACCGCTTTTCTCAGGGTGGAATTGGACAGCAGCCACATTCTTATACTGAATTCCGCTAACAAAGCTGCCAAAGTAATCTGTCGTTGCTGCAACAATCTCTTTTTCTTCAGGTACAACATAATATGAATTGACAAAATAGAAATAGCTTTCTCTGAAAATGCCTTTTTTGGTGGGAATTACCTTATTCCACCCCACTTGTGGAACTTTTCCTTTTGAGAATTTCACCGCCTTGCCTTTAAAGATGCCAAGACCCTTTACTCCTTTGCTTTCCTCACTTTCTTCAAAAAGCGCTTGAAGACCCAAACAAATGCCCAAAAATGGTTTTCCGTCCTTAATTGAGTTTCTTATAGGCATTTCTAATCCTTTGTCCCTTAAATTATCCATCACAAACCCAAATGCACCAACACCGGGCAGGATTATCGCATCAGCATTTTCTATTTCTTCCGGAGTATTCACTACCTTAGATTTCGTTCTTAAATAATCAAGTGCATTTTTTACACTATTCAAATTTCCAGTTCCGCAGTCTATTATTCCTATCATTTTTCAATCAAACCCTTAGTTGATGGCGTTTCTTTCAAGGCTCGCTTGTCCCTTGAGCATGCAGTTTTCATTGCTTTTGCAAAAGCCTTGAATAAAGCCTCGATTTTGTGGTGGTCGCTTCTTCCATATTTCATCCGAATGGCTATATTTGCCTGCAAGCCCGTTGAAAAACCATAAAAAAAATCCTCAAGCAAATCTGCATCAAAATCTCCGCAGAATCTCCTTCTTGGCTTTCCCTCAAACCTCAGGTAAGGTCTTCCTGATATGTCTAATGCCACAATTGCAAGAGCATCATCCATTGGATAAATGAAATATCCTGCCCTGTTAATTCCCTTTTTGTCATCCAATGCCTCCCTGAATGCCTGTCCCAACACTATTCCGCAATCTTCTATTATGTGATGCTGATCCACTTCAACATCTCCTTTTGCCTGCATAGCGATGTCAAAGAGCCCGTGCTTTGAGAAAGATTCAATCATGTGCGCAAAAAATCTTATTGGCGCATCTACATTGTATTTCCCGCTTCCATCGAGATTTAATTCTACACATATCTCTGTTTCCTTTGTTTTTCTTTCAATCTTGGAAGTTCTCATTTTGCATAGCCTCTGACAATCTTATTTATGTTTTTATTAACAAATTCAAAGCCAATTTTTGCATTGGAAGCTGCTAGCTTGTCATTTTTTGTATCTCCGAAATAGATTGCTCTGCTGACGCTAAGCGCATTCATCGCTTTGATAATGCCTTCCGGATTTGGCTTATCTTTGGAAACGTCCTCAAGAGCCATGACCACAGAGAAAAAACTTTTAACATTGTTTCTTATTAATGCATACTCTGCTTCTTTCTTGGGTCTGCCCGTCACAATTGCCAACTCGTATTTTTTAGATAATTTTTCCAAAATCTTTCTCTTCAGCAGCCATTTTTCATTTTTTACCAATCCATCAAAATCATTTCCCAAATAGCAGTTCTGAAATTTATCTATTATTTTTCCTCTTTTTATCAATTTGCCCCTGCTTTTGATTATGGCTTCTGTTATATTCCAGTCGTTATTAAACCCTGTTTTTTCCTTATATGCCTGAATTTCACCATAACTAACTCTGGAGCCTGTAAAGAACTCTGCTGTTTTTTTTATTGCCGTCCTGTAAGATCTGCCAACATCAACCAGAACACCATCCATGTCAAAGATTAAGGCAGGCTTTAGTATTTGTTCCAGGGATTTGGCCAGTTTCCTCATCTGTTTTTTTGTCCCTATCGTGATTCTCAGGCAATTTTTAATTAGAGGATATCTGCTCATGCCTCTAACCAGAATCTTGTTTTCCTTTAGTCTGCCTCTGATATATTCCGCATCATCAAATCTTGCAAGCAAAAAATTAGCTTTGCTTGGGTAAAACTCTATGCTCAATTTTCTAAATTCGCTTTCAAGCACTTTCTTGTTTTCTTTGACATCTTTAATGCTCTTTTTCATCCAAGCAACATCGTCCAAGGCCGCTTCTATGGCTGTTTTAGCAATCGAATTCACCTCAAAAGGGCCATAAGCCTTTTTCAAAATTTCAATATTTTTGTTATTTGATATTATATATCCTGCCCTTAACCCAGCTAATCCAAAAGCCTTGGAAAAAGTTCTCGTTATGATCAAATTGCCATATTTTTCAATCATATTGCTTGCTGTAAAATTAGAAAATTCACCATATGCTTCGTCAATTAAAACAACTGAATTTTTTGCTTTTTTGAGTATCCTCATAATGCTTTTTTGATCTATTGATGTTCCAGTAGGGTTGTTTGGGTTGCATAAGATGATAATTTTTGTCTTTTTATTGACAGCTTTTAATAAATTCTCTGTTGGGAAACTAAGATTTTTATTATATTTTATTTTTTTTATTTTTGCTCCAGCAATTGTTAGAAAAAATTCATACATGGAAAAAGTTGGTTCGATAATCACAGCTGAGTCATTTTTGTCAACAAAACAATCTGCTACTAACTTTAAGGCTGCATCACAGCCATTTGTCACCACAATATTATTCGGTTTTACTTTGCAGTATCCGGCCACTTTTTCATTTAAGCCGCTATAATCGGGATAAGTCGAAAGATACATTTTATCTATGCTTTTCATTTTATCAAGCACTTTTTTTGAACATCCCTTTGTGTTCTCATTAAAGTCGAGCCTGATGAAATCCTTTCTTCCGGAATTTGGCGGCGCATACCCGTTCAGATTTTTAATATAGTTCCTTGCTTCCATTTTTACCTCCAATAATTACAAAATCTGATGAAAATATCCTATCATAGACTGCGAGCTTAAGCTCCCTTATAGTAGAACCGCTGTAAACAATGTCAATTGCTAAGTCAGCTATCTTTCCAACACAAGATTCTGTTTGCCCATTAACGTAAAGGGGTTTGAACTTAATGCCTTTTGACTTAAGAAATGCAAGCGCCATATTTTTGTATTTTGCATTGATGCAAATTCTTGGATTTTTGCTCAGCGGATTGCCGCCATCGGGACCAAGCAAACATAATGTTGGCTTGCCAAATAATGCTTTTTCATCACGCCACACGATCCTTTTAATGATCTCTATCCTAGAATTACAGCTTTTGCTTAGCATGTAATCATTAAAAAGGTCTTCTCCTGTCAAGCCGAAAGCAACCATCTTGTCTTCTACAAATTGCTCTGTAATGCTTGGGATGTCTTCACCTCTTGCTTCCATCATTTCTTTAGCCTCCAATCTATTAAAAAATCCTAATCCTTTCTCCACAAATTCCTGTAGCCTTTTGTTTGTTGGCTTTATTATTATTGGTCCTTTCATTTTTCACCTTAAGGGCGATAGCCGGGATTCGAACCCAGTCCTGAAGATCCACAATCTCCTGTGCTGCCATTACACCACTATCGCCGTCTTGAATTTTTCATAGCTCACGCTATTTTTTATTTGATCTTTCTTAGATTTTATCGACGACAAAATCAACTTTAAATAAGCCCGAAATGAGCTTATTTTTCCTTATCGGAAATTAAAAGAATTTGTTTTAGTTTATAGAGCTAGCTTTGAGCCAGCAATGAAAGAATGCAGAATTAATCTTGGCGATCAAGCTAATCAAAACAGAATTACAGCTCAAAACAATGCCGATAACCACCAATTGTGTTGTTTATCATAGTCATTTGGAATGTGTTTTTTGTTTAAATAACTTTCGGTTTTGTGTTTTACGCCGGTAAAATTTATAAACACAACCGCATTTTTAATTATTATGAGTAGCTACAAACCACTTCAAAATCTGGTCGTAAGGGAATTTTCAAATGAAAAAGTCCAGAAATCATACGAAGAAGCAACAAGGGAAGGCTTGTGGAAATCAGAAGAAAAACTATTTAAAAAATATTTTAAGCCAGGATCAAGAATATTTGATATAGGCTGCGGCTCCGGAAGAACAACTTTTTCTCTTGTTAAAATAGGCTATAAAGTGATAGGAATAGACCTGACTCCTGCAATGATCAAAACAGCTAAAAGGCTTTCAAAAGAATTCAGGATAAAGATTGATTTTAGAGTTGGCAACGCAGCAAACCTGAAAATCAGGAATGAAAGCTTTGACAATGCATTGTTCTCATTTAACGGCTGGGATCAAATTCCAGGAGAAGAAAACAGGCTGAAGGCATTAAAAGAAGCAAACAGGGCAATAAAGCCAGGAGGATATTTTATTTTCACATCGCATTTGAGGCAGTTGAATAAGAAATATTTCTGGTTTTGGATAAAACAGTGGCTCAGGCTTTACATTTTTAAGCCTATTGGGCTGAATATAAGGGAAATAGAGTACGGCGACCAGTTCTTTAAAAGGGCGCGTATAGAGGAATATGAAAATGAGCAGTTTATCCATATACCGAGACTTTCAAAGATAATCAAACAAATTAAAAAAGCAGGCTTTGAACTGGTGTTTTATGATAAAAGAAACAGCATTGCAAAAGAAGATGAAAAATTAATAACTGGAAACTGCACTTTTTTTGTATGCAAGAAACCTATTTTATGCTGAACCTCGCCTCTTCGATCCATTCTTTTCTGCATTTAGGGCATTTGCTTGGCCTGCTTAATTTGGATCTCTCCTTGAAAACAAATCCGCAGCTCTTGCAGTATGCTGGATCAAGCTTTAACTTTCTCGGCTTTATAGAACGGGCAACATGGCTGAGATCTTCCTTAATTTCTTTGGCTGTGACCCTGAAATAATTCGCTAAGTCCTGGACAGAATGCGCTTTCTCTCCCAATAATTTTTCAATCTCTTCGCGGCGGGTCATTTTTCCTTAAACCTGATTTTTATTTTAACCCCCGATAAATTCACGAACATAATTATCGCCATAAGCTGCGACTATTTTTGTTTTATCATCAGATATTTGAACGCTGTTTATTCCAACAAGAAAATCTTTTGAGACATTTCCTATTTTGTTGCAGCCTTTCCACAGCATTGTTCCCTTTTCGTTATAAACCATAACACAATTGCTTGGTGCTCCGCCTACAACGATTCTTTTTCCATCATTGGAAATTGTAATTGCATTATGCCCCATTCCCCCTTCTTCTCCTATCCCAATCATAGATCTTTTCCATAAAAGGTTTCCATTATTGTCAAACATATAAACCATAGCACCAACAGTGCCAAGAACAATTCTGCTGCCATCTGGCGTTACAGCGCCTGCTCCGGCAACGTGATCAGGAATCCTGTGCTTCCATCGCAGGTTGCCGTCGGCATCGAATGAAAACAAAGTCCTGCTTTTTCCAGCAGCAAAAACATTTTTCTTATTATCAACCCCCAAGAACATAGGGAACTCGCCCATTACAAAATCCCATTTTTTGTTTCCATCGGAATCAAATCCTGCCAAGGTTCTTGCCCCAACGATAAACCCGGAGTCATCATAATAAAACCGGCAATTCCTAAACCATTCATCAATCCAGGATACTTCTTCTTTAGCTCCGGTGTCTGAATCAAACAAATACAATTTCTGGATAGCGCCAGACAAAACCTCTTTGCCGTCTCTTGAAAAGCAGGCACTCCTCACCATTCCTCCTGCATCAAAAGACCACAGCAATTTGCCGCTTTTATCGACAGTGTATATCTTATTATCGTGGCAGCCAGCTGTAACTTTACTGCCATCTTCTGCAATATCAATGCCCCAGCACTCGTTGCCAGCAGGCTGCTTCCATAAAACATTGCCTTTTGAGTCAAACAGATAAAAATTTGTTGGCTTATCCAATTGAGGCGGATGCTTTGCCTGATCAGCAGCAAATACGCTGAAATCGTTTGCAGCTTTTATCCAAAAGAAGCCATAATTATCATCAACCTGCTTTTCCCATTCCATACTGTAGGAAACAGTTTCTTTTTTACTTTCAAGAATGATATCTAGCCTTACAAAATCTTTTCTTGTAGGCGCAACCTGCCCTTTGAAATAATATTCGTATCCTTCCTTATCAGCAGAAATAAAATAATCATTTGAGTCGCATGCGGTTTCTCTTGCATAGATTGCGTTAATATCTTCCATCCCAAGTACATTGATGTTGTATCTTCCAAGCCGGTCACTATCCCCTCTGAACCCATACCTGCCGCAATTCATCGTGGCATCGACTCTTACATTGCTGACTGGATTCCCATTTTCGTCTTTTACATAACCATAAATCCTGCTTGTTTCTTTTCCCCTTAAATCATCATCAACTGTGCCAAAAACTACAGGCAAATTGAGGCTATTACCTCCTTGGCTCAGTTCAAAATTTACTGTGAAAGTCTCTTCACCGCCTCTGTCAAGAGAGATGAAATACCAGAGCTTTTTTTCCTCACCCGGGGCTATTTTTACAGGAGAATTCTGGAATGAGAAAAAATGAAGATTCCATTCCGGAACTTGCTTGATTAATTCCTGATCCGGTGTTATTGAGATAAAAGCCTCGCTGCTGCCTTTATTTTTTAGTGCAATAAAATAGTCAAGCCCGCTTTCAGTCATGCCTCTGATAATTCCGGTTGAGAAATAAGCAACTTCAACATCTCCAAGCTGTTTTTTTATCAATTCCCCTTTTGGAACTCCTTCAGGGGATTGCGGCAAAGGCAAATCTGTATTTATTGGAGGCAGCATCAACTCATCGCTTCTTTCTTCCGGCCATTTTTCTTGCTGTGTTGGCGGCTCATTTATTCCTTTGTCCCCGGGCAACTCAGGATTGTATATTTCCTGGCTTCCCGGCCTTTTGCCAAATTCACCTTCCTGAGAACAGCCAATAATCAAAATTAACGGGATTAATAACACCGAAAATAAAATTATCTTCCTCACAAAAACACCTCTTTTAAAACACCTTAAGTTATTACTATAAAAATTTATTGGAAATTAATCTTATTTTATAAAAAATTTATTTATTTCATCTTCGCTTATTTTATTGATTTTTATTTCTTTATCTGATCTGCTTCTGCCATATTTCACAAGCACTTCATCATTTTTATCATCGCTGTACCTTGCTGTAAGCTGCGCTGCCAGCTTAATTGCCTCTTTCGTCTTTTTATCCTGCAATACTGTTACCGGGCTTCCGCAATCAGGAACTTCAAAATAATAATCTGATTTATTTTTCAATCTCAGCAATTCCTTGTTTTCAGCTTCATTCCTTCCCACAATTATTTTGCTTCCGTCAAGCCTGAAATGCCTCCCGTATTTCAGCATCAGCAGGTCCTTCATTGAAATTGTTTTTTTATGATCGAATAAATCCCTGATTTTATTGCCGAAACACTTGTCCGTCAATAAACAGCCACCAGATGGGCAGGGATAGTCTGAAAAATTAAGCTTTTTAGCAAGCTCAATCTGCTCTTTTCTCTGCCTTCCTTTTATCCCCAATAGCAACTCCCTTTTAACCCAGCCTTTTTTTTCAGCCTCTGTTTCAGGCAGCAATTTCGCTGACAGCGGCCTTAATAATTTTCCTTTCAGGCCAGATTCTTTTTCAATGAGCATCAAGGTATTGAAATGCTGCGACATTGGCCTTTGGTCAAGCACTTCTCCAGTGAAGATAAACTTTGCCCCGATCTCCTTGGCATATTTTTTTGCCTTCTTAAGAAGATAAATCCTGCAGTCAATGCACGGGTTCATTGAAGAGCCATAGCCGTGCTTAGGGTTTCTGACAATTTTTATGTATTCCATTCCCTTTTTGATCATCTTTATCGGGACATTAAACTTTTTTGCAACCTCGGCAGACTCGCATCTTCCCCTTGTGTTGCAAAGGCAGAAAATAGAAGTGCAGTTAAGCGCGTGAACATCAATGCCCTGGTCTTTGATTAATTTTACAGCGAGAGAGCTGTCCAATCCGCCTGACAATAATGCAACTGCTTTTATTTTTTTCATAGAGCTAACTGCTTTTTCTTTTATGCCTTCCTCTCATTTCAACAATCTCAAATCTTTTCAGCACTTCATTGTTATCTTTCATTTCTTTCTTATAGCCTGCGACAGTAGAATCAAAGCATTCCTTCCATATCTCATAGTGCTTGCTTTCAAGGGCCTGCCTTAACAAATGGAGATCGACAGCCATGTCCTCTACTTTATAAGATATAAAGCTCAATCCAAAATCAATAAAGTAAATCTTGTTGCTGTCTTTTTTGTTCAGGATCATATTTGATGTTGTCAGATCGCCGTGAATAATGTTGTTATTATGCAAAATTCCGATCTTTTTCCCAAGCTCAAAGCACAATTTTCTGCAATTCTCTTTATTCAGAGCATCTCTCAATTTATCGCCTTCAATAAAATCCATCTTTATTTTTTCTTTATCATCAGAATAGACTAATTTGGGCGCAGGAAAACCTATTTTGTTTAATTTAACCAAAATATTTGCTTCTCTTCTTGTCCTGGTTTTCCTTAAAGGCACGTCTATTTCAGGGATCCTGTAGGATTTTCTGACCCTGTCCTTTATAACATCCCTGTCAAGGTAGATGATTGCCTCTGCCCCTGATCCGATCTGTTTCATTGCATAAAGAATAATCAGTTTGTTTTTAAATGTTTATGTAGAAAGCTTTTTAAAACAAAACATAATTAATCAACATAAAGCCCCATAGTCTAGCGGTCAATTCTTGAAAGTTTCAAGAAGACTAAGGATAGGGCCCTCTGGAGGCTCTGACGGCGGTTCGAATCCGCCTGGGGCTATATTCTTTTTTTAACCACCATTTAACCATAATATATTTAAATGAATATAAAAACTAACACTATATGCTCAAAAATTATAATTTCAGGGAAGTTGAAGAGAATACTCTGAAGTTCTGGAAAGAGAAAAAGATCTACGAGAAAGCAAAAGAAAAGAACAGGAAAGGAAAGATCTTCTATTTCTTAGATGGGCCGCCATACACATCGGGCAGAGTGCATATTGGGACGGCATGGAACAAATCGCTAAAGGACTGCTTCATCAGATTTAAAAGAATGAATGGCTTCAACATCTGGGACAGGGCAGGCTATGACATGCATGGTTTGCCGACAGAGCATAAAGTCGAGGAAAAACTTGGAATAAAGCAGAAAGAAGACATTGTAAAGTTCGGAGTTGAAAAGTTTATAAAAGAATGCAAAACGCTTTCAACAGAAAACATGAAGCTGATGAATGATGATTTTATAAGGCTCGGCATATGGATGGATTTTGAAAATGCCTATCAGTCCTTGAAAAACGAGTTTATTGAAGGCGAATGGTGGCTTATAAAAAGAGCGCATGAGAACAAAAGGCTGTATGAAGGTTTAAGAACAATGACGTGGTGTGGCCATTGCGAAACAGCGCTTGCAAAGCACGAACTGGAATATGAAACAGTTGAAGATGATTCTATTTTCCTGAAATTCAAGGTAAAAGACAAGCCAAACGAGTATCTGGTGATATGGACAACAACACCATGGACAATTCCATTCAATTTAGCAGTAATGGTTAATCCTGAACTTGATTATGTAAGGGCGAAAGTTGGAAGTGAAGTCTGGATTGTTGCAAAAGGATTGGCAGGAGCATTTATAGGAGGAGTTGCAAACAAGGATTTTACTATTTTGGAAGAATTCAAAGGCAATAAATTAGAGGGAACAAGGTATGAGCATCCTCTTTACAAAGAGCTTAAAAATGTTTATGACGAGCTTGAAAAAGAATCTTTGAAAGTGCATTCTGTGATTTTATCTTCAGAATATGTTGATCTGAGCGCAGGCTCAGGATTAGTGCATTGCGCCCCTGGCTGCGGCCCAGAGGATTATGAAGTGGGCCATAAAAACGAAATAAAGCCGTTCAACAATCTAAGCGAAAGAGGGGAATTCCCAAAAGAGATGGGCATATTTGCAGGCTTGATCGCAAAAAAAGATGATAAAAAATTCATAGAAGCTTTGGAAGAAGCAAATTCTCTGATTGCAACAACAAAAGTAGAGCATGAATACGCGCATTGCTGGAGATGCCATAATCCAGTTATCTATAAAACAACAAAGCAGTGGTTCTTCGAAGTGGAAGATCTTAAAGAAAAGATGATTGAAGCGAATAAAAAAATAAAATGGGTGCCTGAAGCTGCCTTCAATGCATTTGAGTCGTGGCTGAAAAATTTAAGGGACAATTCAATTACAAAACAAAGGTATTGGGGCTGCCCATTGCCAGTATGGAAATGCGAGAAATGCAATGATTATGTTGTAATAGGATCTGCTAATGAGCTGAAAGCATTAGCAAATAAAGTTCCTGAAGATCTTCATAAGCCATATATTGATGAAGTCACAATAAAATGCAGCTGCGGGGGCATAAAGAAAAGAATCCCTGACATTTTAGACGTATGGGTTGATGCAGGGACAACATCATGGAGCTGTTTAGATTATCCGCAGAGAAAAGATTTATTTGAAAAAATGTTTCCGCCTGAATTTATTCTGGAAGGAAAAGACCAGATTAGAGGATGGTTCAATCTTTTAATGGTTGCATCGTTTGTGAGCATGAACAGGCCTTCTTTCAAGGCAGTTTATATGCACGGATTTGTTCAGGATGCACTTGGAAGAAAAATGTCAAAATCCCTTGGAAATCAGGTTTCTCCTTATGAAGTCATTGAAAAATACGGGGCAGATACGCTGCGGTACTATATGATATGCGGAGCAAATCCCGGGGTTGACATCAATTATAATTTTGATGACCTGAAGATAAAAAACAAAAACCTGTTTGTGCTTTGGAATCTTGCCAATTACATGGTTGATTTGGCGCAAAACAGCGGCATCAACCCTTCTAAAATAACTGCTGAAAGCGTTGAGAAGAATTTTGAAATAGAAGAAAAATATATTTTTTCAAAGCTTAATTCAACAATCAAGAAAGTTACAGGGCTTTTCGAGGAATATAGATTAAATGAAGTTCCGCTTGCCATTGAAGAGCTTTATCTTGAATTATCAAGAACCTATGTGCAGCTTGTGAGGGATAAATTTTCAGGAGAAGATAATGAGAAAAAAGTTATTTTATTCGCGCTTTATGAAAATACAATGCATATTCTGAAAATGTTTGCAGCAGTTGCGCCGTTTATTTCAGAGCAGATTTACCTTAATTTAAAAGAAGCTTTTGGATTAAATGAAGAGAGCATACACTTGTTTGACTGGCCTGTTTATGATAAAAACAAAATTAATGCAGAGCTAGAAAATGATTTCAGCGTTGTGAAAGATTTCATACAGTCAATACTTGCCGGGAGGGAGAAAATAAGCCTTGGAGTGAGATGGCCGCTAAAAGAAGTTATTTTAATTATTGATGATGAAAAGGCAGTAAGCGCTGTTGAAAAGCTTGAAGATGCGATTAAAAAACAGACTAATGTTAAAGAATTGAAAATACAGAAAATATTCCCGCAGTCAAAGACCATTGTCAAAGCAGATTTTAACAAGCTTGGCCCGGCTTTCGGCAATAAAGTTCCAAAGATAATTGCAAAGCTTTCAACAGAAAGTGCAGAGAATGTCTTAAGCCACATTAAAAAAGAAGGAAAGTTTGTTTTGAAAGTCGATAATGAGAGCATAAATCTTCTCAGGGACCATATTGTTGTCACAAGAGAAGTTCCTTTTCCGTTCAAGGAAGTTGAATTTAGATATGGGCAGCTTTATCTTAATGCTGAAAGAAACGATGAATTGGAAGCAGAAGGATATTCCAGGGAGATCATGAGGAGAGTGCAGGAAGCAAGGAAGAAGAACGGCCTTGAAAAGAAGGACAGGATTGTTTTATTCGTTAAAGTTGATGAAGATCTGAAAGAGATGCTTGCAAAATGGGAAGATGCAATAAAGGAGAAGTGCGGAGCAGATAAGATAAAGATATCTGATCAGGAGCCTGCAAGGAAGCATAATGTTGAAGTGAAAGAGAGCATTAAAGGGAAGGAGATAAGGATTTTGTTTGATAAGATAGTTTAAAAATCTTAATAATTATTTGTCGCTATTTCTTAATTGTGTTTGCCCGATTATGAAAAAGAGAAGAGAGATGATGGTCATTATGACTCCAAATAAAATACAAAATCTAGCTAGCTCAATTTGGCTAGTCACCAAATTAGGTACTAAATCTGCATACGATGCAGTAGGAATCGCACTTTTATTTAAATTCTGACAAACATCACTAATCAAATTAAACCCGAAGTTCAAGGAATTCAAAGAATTAGTCCATGCAACTCCTCCTGTTGCAAACAAAAACCCAGCCAATATCATTGTTAGTTGGGCCATTATAAACCAAGATTTTGCCAATTCGATTTTAATTCCGGTTTCAGTCATTTCAGGCTTTCCTCATTAATTTTGCTCTGCTATGTTGCTGGTTTTTTCTTTTTAAAAAATAAGATCTCTTTTTCTCCACCACTAAATCTTTCAAAATCATAATCTTCCAGAATGATCTTAATCGAATCTACGCTTTCTGAAACAAGTTTAGCCGCTTGTTTAAAACCTGAAATAATAAAAATTTTTGGCGAATGAGATTTTGCCTTTACATCTACAGTTTTTATAACATCTGCTTTTTTACTTGTTCCTTGAACAAAAAGCGTATATTTCTCTATATTTTTCAAGAGCTCGCCTATATCATCTTCAAGTTTTTGTATCGAAGTTAGTTCCTCTAAAAGAATTCCTACATACATGTTCAACACACCATTTTGAGCAAATTCCGCTATATGCAATCCTTCTACATTATATTTTTTAAAAATTTTACCTCTAAGATTATGTAGCCTCTCATCTTCTTCTTCTAACTTTCTTAGCGTTAACCCTAATCTTACAAGAAATAAAAGTTTTTCATCTTTTATGTAATTTTTGTAAAATTTTGTTTCACCAGAATTATATTGCTCTTTGACCACCTCTATTGTTTTTTGGTCTTGTATAAATGCAAGTTTTCTATCTCTAAATTTTTTTACCCACGAAGCTATTTTCTCAGAAGACCATTCTAAAACCCCCTTTGTAATACCCTCAGCAGCATCAGAGACAGGATTATTCGAGGACATCTTCTCCAAACTCTTGTATATAGGAAGAAATACTTAATTCATTATCGTCCAAAATAATTTCGCTACCAGGAAAAATTACCATATTATTCACCATTATTGGTATGTTTAGATACCTGTCCACTACCTTATTCCCATCAGAACCTACAACAAACTCACCATCTGAGTTATAGCCTAATTCCTTTAGTAAAAGTATCTTCGAGTTTAAAGAAACATTTTTTAATGAGATGAACTCCATTTTAGCAACCTCTTATTTGTTTAATGTTATAGTGCAGTTATTTATAAAGTTTTCGTTAAGTTTGTACTATTATCAATAATCTTCTGTTCAAGTTCTTTTTCAGAGTAGCTGTAATCTTCAGGTATTTTCAGAAATTCCAGCACATACGGATCTTTTATCAAATCTTTGGCAGTTTCTATAACTTGCCTTTTTTTTGATAGCTCTATTTCATAAAATGACCTTTCTAAATCATCTTCTATCTTTAGAAGCTCAAAATAATGGCTCCATGACAATTGGTGAGACAGCGTCTCACTTTTTTTGTATTTAAGATAAAACAGCCTCATGTATATCAGATTGCTTTTGCTAAACCCTTTTCCATGCCTTAGTTTCAAGTCTTTGGAAAGGTTTTCCAAAAGCGCAGAGCCGTATTCTGCCTTTTCTTTTCCGTGCTGCTCAAATTCAACTATTCTCTTACCTATTTCCCAGTATGTTCTGACAAGAATTGTATTAACTGCCTGATATGCCTGCTTTCTGCCTTGCTCGAGTAAAGAGCCTATATCTGTTATTAATGAAGAATAGTCTTTCGGATTTGTTAGTTTTTTCATTTCAGGCTTTCCTCAATGATCTTCTTTTCTTCAGCGACCAATTTGTTTTTGATTTTACTTATTACCTGTAAATACTCTTTTAACCTCAAATTTTCATATTTTTGATAATCTTTCCTTTTAAAAATATTCTTGGGTCTATTATCCCATAAATCAAATTTTAGTCTATCTGTAAGCAAAGACACATTTTTGCTATCTATTTTTATCGCTTTAAAATAAAATAAACACTTTAGAATCGTTTCGAGTTTTATTTTCATATCAAAATAAAATTTATTAGTTTTATAAGGAATATATGTGTTTAAAAAAATAAAGCTTATTATAAAAAACAATATTAAAAATAAGATTAACTTAATAATAAAAATACTTCCTGGGTATAATAAAATTAATTCTAGTTGTAAAAAAGATTGAAACAATGAGGAAGATAATACAACAATGGCTGAGAAAACAAGAATTATTAGGCTCATATTGAACTTTCTTTCCTGTTCAAGTTGTTCAAAATTACCAGATAACAAAGATAATTCATTCTTAAAATAGTCTATGATGGATTCTATCTCACTCATTTCAAATTCTCCTCAATGATCTTCTTTTCTTCTGTAGTTATGTCATAAATCTTATAGACAAGCTCGTCAATTTCAGCGTCAGTTTTCTTTATTTCTTCCTCGATTTTAGCCCTTTCATCTGTCTTCTTCTCGCCGATTTCGTTTAGGCGTTTGTTTAGGGAGAGCATTTTATCTACAAGTTTTATTAGGGGTTGCTGTTGAGATAGAGTGACTTGCTTAATCGGTAGCTGCCGTAGGTGTGCAGGTTTTACTTCATATTCATTAAACGTTTTTTGGAAATAGTAATCCATTAGCTTTGAGTTTAGGATACCTAAACAGTACTTTAATGAAAAACCTTTGTCTCGCATTACTATATTGCCAAGCCTATTGAGATTGTAGTACTGCTCGTTATCAAGAGTGCAGATAAGTTTTCTTGCCATACCTCTTCTTGTTCTTTGTACAAGTATCTTATCTTCTTTAAAGATTGATTCATCAGGTAATGTTCGTCCTTTGTCCCCATAACTGTCTACAACTTTTTTATCGTATAATATCCATTGCCCAGGCCACTTAAGGAAGTACCGAGATATGTCCCTTCCACTTAGAAGTTTATGGTATCTGTTGTCTACCTTCTTGTTGGCCACCAAAACGTTTTTTATGTAACCCGTATTTATCCCCACAGTTACATAGGCTATCTTTTCAAGAGATACCGAGCTGTTTTCAATCCTTTTAGTTATGTGGCTTGTCTTCTGGTCTAGATAAATGTTAAAGTTGTTGTCTTTCGTTTCGTTAAATTTTGATTGAGATATAAAGTAAGTGCTAGTAGGGTCGGTTATGGACTTATCTCTTGAGCGACAGATGGATATACTGACATTCTGTCTATTTCTTTCGTTCTTGACAGAATTCTTTTCGAGTATCAATATAATACTCTCAACTGTCACTCCTTCAAAAACGGCTAAGCCTACATCCACAATTTCTTCTATGGTGCAGTTATCAAGGATATACGTTCGTAATTTTTTGTATGATATTGCAGTTAAAAAGGTGTTAGGGATGATAAAACCCAGTGTTCCTCCTTCCCGCAGAAGATTAATCGAACGTTCGATAAAGAAGCGATACATATCAAAATTACCTTCAGCGGTTACATATTTTTTGCCATACGCTCCCTTTATTTCAGGAGTTGGAATTCCACGATAACCATACGGCGGATTCCCAATAACAACATCAAAACCACCTTCGTCCATTATTTGCTTAAATTTCTCATTCCAATTGAAAGCTTTATCACCTGCGATACTTGAGTCATCAATTAGGCTGTTTCCATTCTGGATATTCTGCTGAAGCAAAGGCAACCGATGCCCTCGTTCTGCGATTTTCAATAGAAGATTAAGCTGCGCTATTTCAACTGCCTGCTTGTCCAAATCAACGCCAAAAATATTATTCTGCAAAATTTTTACTTTTGTTGTAAATGGCGTTCCTGTCTTCAAGTCCAGCTTTGTCTGATTGTAGTCTTTGTCATTTTTTGAGTAGTGTTCGTTCAGAACATCAAAAGCCTTAATCAAGAACGAACCAGAGCCGCAGGCAGGGTCTAAAATCCTTATCTTTTCAGCATTCATATTTTTATCTTTGAGTAATTCTCCCAAAGTGTTTCTTACAATATAATCCACTATGTAAGTGGGTGTGTAGTAAATTCCCTGCTCTTTTCTATGTGCGTGATTTTCTGTAAGTTTTGCCCTTTTTTCGCTTTTCTTTAAAATATGCCCTAGATACTGCTCGTAAATGTTGCCTAAAACATCTGCCTCAATAGCTGAGAAATCGTAAGAAACTGATTTATCTTTGGTGTGATATATTCCTTCAATTATTTCATGTAAAACCTCATTATCTATACCCAAACTATCGCATAAATGATTGGCAAAGATTTTGCTGTTGTATTGTTTATCAAAATAAACAAAAACTTCCCTGAGCTTTTTAAGGATGTTTGCTTCGTTCTTAGCTTCCCATAATTTTCTTTCTTCTAGTTCTCTATCTTCGCAGTTTCTTATAAAAATCAATCTGTCCAAAATCCTTTGGATAGACTCGTCTAGTTCTTCTTCTTTTAAATTCCTGCTTTGGTTAAGCTTCATTATGTTTTTGGAAAGCAACTCCCTGAACCTAGTAAAATCTGCCAAAAGCTGTTTATCAACAGAAGTCTTTTTAGTTTTCTTTCCCCATTTTTCTGCTTCTTTGTCTATCAAACCCTGCTCAAAGCTCTCTCTTGACAAAAGCCATAATTGATCAAATCTCTCTAAAAACAAATGGCAAGGCAATGATTGCCCAAATTGAGCCTGTAAAGGATTAGCACTTTTCCATTCTGCATTAAATATCCTAACGCTTTCAAAATCAGTAAGAACCGCCCAAGTACAGCCCTTATGCCATGCGTAGTTTATGGTTTGCTCAATAAATTTAGGGTCATCCAAGTCCTCTTTCAAAGCTTTTGCTTCCAAGAAAAACTTAGGAATCCCATTTATCCTGAAAGAATAATCCACTCTGCCTTTAGAGATTTTTTCTTCTGCTGAAACTTCGTTAGACTCTTCAATATTCCAGCCCAAAGCACGGAATAAAGGCAGAATAAAATCCTTTTTAGTCATTTCTTCATTGTATTTATTAACTCTTTTTTCTTCTACAACTTTATTGTACTTATCAATAAGTTCCTTTATTTCTGCCTTTGTTTTTTCTTTATCCATTGCAATGCAATTATTTTATCTGTTCTTTATTAATCTTTTTATTAAAAATTCAGAAATAAATCAAACCACCGTTATCTCTATCTTCCTCTTTGCTGTGGGCTCTATAACAACTTCCTGGCCCTTTTTTAAGCCCAAGAATTCAGCGATCTGCTTTGGTAGCTTAACATCAAGTGACGATCCTGAAGTGCCGATCCGCGTCTTTCTCGCTAAGCCCCAGATCCCCAGTTCTTTTGCCTTCTTTTCAATTTGCTCGCTTACGTTGCCTTCAAACAAAGTTTCCCTGCATTGCGGGCAGACTAAAGCATCGAATCTGCCAAGGCTCATTCCAAACTGCATATATTCTGATTTTTTCCTGACTAATTCCGATTTTCCGCATGTAAAGCATTTCATTTTCTCACTAAATAACATTTATACTAGCTTAATAATCTTTGATTTCAATCTTCTTGTCTTTCGAAGTTATTTCTTCTCCTTGAATCTGCCTGTTTGCCCCTTGAGATTGATTGTATTTAACACCATCTCGGGTCATCTGGCCTTCAATAGTGCCTCTATCATGCGTTCCCAAATAAAAATTACCTCTTTCCCCCCAAGACATGTCCCATGGTTTTCCAACTCCTTCTCTTTCAATTTGTAGGCCTCCTTTTTGGTATGTTAACCACTCGCCGGGATTCCAGATAATGTCGCATTCTTCTTTAGTTCCATTTGACGACCTTGTTCTAACACCTTTCATAACTATGCTTCCATCATTATATTCAACACGCCCGGGGAGCAGAAGAGACAAAAGTTTTTCTTTATGCGAAGGTGGTCCCATAAGATAGAACATTGAAAAAACAGAAATAGTTGCACTGGCCAGCAAAAGAGCGTGGCTTGTTTTCATATATTTTAAATTATGAATAAATCTTCTTGTCCTTCTGCTAAATCTTTCACCACAGGATTCTTTTTTATAAATGCCGGTTATCTGCGGAGGAATATGGCGGGGGCCATAGTGTTCAAAATATACTCTATACCCTTTGTTCACTTTGACGTAAGTTTCTCCTGGCCTATCTCTTTCAGAAGTATGAATGTGCCCATTTTCGATTTCCTTTAGCGCATCTTTTGTGATGCCCTCTATTCCTTTTCTAAACATAATTCACTAGTATTGAGTAGTTAAATATAAACTTTTCGTTTAGCGCTCTTTTTTCTCCAGACAGTTTCAACTCAAGATCTTATCATCACAAGCATCATCTTGAACTGCTTTTTTGCTTTCAATGAATGCGGATGATTGGCAGGCATTATGATCATTTCGCCTTCTTTTAACTGAAATGGCTTCTTATCTATGGAGATTTCAGCTTCTCCGTCAAGTATATAAACAAATGCGTCAAACGGAGCAGTGTGCTCGCTCAATCCCTGGCCCTGATCAAAAGCAAACAGAGTGATTGTTCCTGTGCCTTTACGTATTATTTCCTTGCTTACAACAGATCCTTTCTGGTACTTGACTGAGTCATTTAATTTTAATGCTTGTGCCATGTTTTTTGCCATTTATTGTAAAATAAAAACGCCGCGATCCGGACTTTCGACAATCGAGCCTGCGAAGCAGGCTCTGTGCAAAAAATCTTTTTAAGGACCATTTAACACATCATTGTTTTGAACCGGAAAGGCCTTTCGGCCATCAGCTCTCAAGGCTGACGCAGTACCAGGTTGTGCCATCGCGGCATGAAAGAACGTATAAGGGGTTATTATATAAATTTTTGTATCATTCATTTTGAAAATAACAACTTTTTTAAAGTTTTCTATAAAAATTTTGAAAAAATTCACCGTCTAAAAGTCCAAAAATACCGAAAGCTTTAAATATGAGTTACGCATTTCCTTTATAAATATTGTTATACTTCATTATATATGTTGGGGAAAGAAAAAGGGTATAACAGCAAAAGATCCATATTTGAGCTATAAGAATAAAGCTATCTGGTGAAAAAAATGCCTGAAATGGTCAAAAAATGCCCTGAATGCGGCGGAATAAACTTATTCTGGAATAAAGATAAAGGGGAGATTATCTGCAAAGACTGCGGACTTGTTATTGAAGACAAAATGGTTGATTTCACGCAGGAATGGCGTAATTTTGAAGACGAAGGGGGCGAATCAAAAAGAAGGGGCGGCGCTCCTATGACATACACGCAGTATGATCAGGGATTAGGTACAGAAGTCGGCCAGCATGGCGATTTATATCAATTAGGAAGCAAAGCCAGAAACAAGTTTTTCAGGTTAAGAAAATGGCAGTATAGGATTTCTACAGCTATTGAAAGGAACTTAAAGCTTGCGCTGGCTGAATTGAAAAGAGTCAGCTCTTATCTGAAGCTTCCAAAGTCTGTTGAAGAAGAATCATCAAGAATTTACACTTTGGCTGTGCAGCGCGGTCTGGTTAGAGGAAGAAGCATGGAATCTGTTGTTGCCGGAGCTTTATATGCTGCCTGCAGAAGGCATGAAGTTCCTCGTACATTGGATGAATTAAGCGAGGCATCTGGAATTGAGAAAAAGGAAATCGGAAGAACTTATCGTTTTGTAACAAGAGAATTGGGCATAACAATACTGCCTTCAAATCCTGCTGATTACATTCCAAGATTTGCATCTGCCCTGAAATTAAGCCCTGAAACACAGAGCAAGTCTGTTGAGATATTGGAAAGGGCGCAGAAAGCCGAATTAACATCCGGAAGAGGGCCAACAGGAATTGCAGCAGCTGCTTTGTACGTCGCAGCCTTGATGCACGGAGAGAAAAGAACGCAGAGGGAAGTCGCAGATGTTGCAGGCGTGACAGAAGTCACGATCAGGAACAGATACAAGGAATTACTGGATGAGCTTGATCTTGAGAAAGAGATTAAGAAAGTGAAGAAGAAAAGGAAGAAATAAATTTAAATATGTTTGATTAAATTAAAAAAAGAGGGGCATAAATATCCTCTAAGATCGTTCTTAGGGAAGTTATTTAGCAGGCAAAATGAAACCAATTGGAAAAATCATTACCTACGCTTTAACTTTTGTGTCTGGTATGTTGATTTCTGCTTATTTTCTCAGCAGGTATGATCATAGAGCTATAGAAGTAATGAAGAATAACCAAAGGGATGTAGAAGATCTAAGAGAAGACGTAAGCCAGTTATCTACGCCTTGTATGGCTAACAGCCTTAGGTACGAACTATCGATAATTGACAAATACATAATTCTGACTGTTGTGACTGGTTCATTAACAAAGGAGGAATATACCTCAAAAAACAAAGAGATTAAAAGTATTGAACACGAAATAGACGTGGCCGCCGGAGACGGTTTTACAAAAGAGGAAGTGCATGGAATTCAAAAAAGAATTGATGAATTGCGCAAAGAGGTTGTAGGAAACAGCGGGCTTGATGAAAAGAACGTATTAGATGGGCTTAGAAATTTAGAAGGAATGATCTAGAAGTAATAAAATGACAGAACTAGTTGGAATAATCGGCGGAGCGGGGGAAGAGGGATCTCATTTTGCAGACATTATAAAAAATGCAAAAAAGCAGAATTTAGAAATTGCCATATCTGATATTGATGTTGAAAAAGCCAAAAGATTATGTTCTGAAAGGGGCTATATTCATATGAGTTCTGAAGAGCTAGTTGATAAAAGCAATCTTGTGATTTTTTCTTTGCCGATCATGGACATTATCGGAAAAAATATTGAGAGGATTACGGAATCAGAAATAAAAAGATTGGCTGGCAAAGCTAATGAAGCCATAGCTGATCTTACTTCTACAAAAACAAAGTCTGTCCAAGCCATGATTAAATATTCAAAGCCGAATGTAGAGATATTTAGCGTCCATGGAATGTATAGGCCGACTGTATCGCCTTTAGGGCAGAATGTGCTGTTTGTTCCCGAGAGGCCTAAAGAGGGCGGCCCCTGGTTTAACAGATTAATGGCTATTTTTGACAAAAATAGGGCGAATACAGACATATTACGCGATTCTCACGACCATGATTTAGAAATGGGCCCTTTACAGGTTAAGCCCCAGGCAATAGCTTATTTATTCCTGTCAATGCTTGAACAGCTGTCTGAAAAGGTCGGTCTTGAAAGGCTGCAGAAGCATTCCACATTGCTTTTTAGGCTGATGCTGGATGCAGCTGGAAGAGTTGTAGCAAATCCCAATCAAGGCAAAATGTATGGCGCCATACAAATTGAAAATCCAATAACTAAAGAAGTATATGCTTTATTAAAGAAGAATTTAGACCATCTAGAAAATCTAGCTCTTTCAGGTGACCTTCAAGGATTTGATGATTTGCATAAAAGACTAAACAAATTTTTAGGCAACTATGCCAAGATTGCAGAAGAAAGAACAGACAAAATAATGGGCCACCCCATTGGCATTGAAGTTTATTTTGAAAGAGAAATAGGTGATACTATAAAAGAGACGCTTAAGCCATTTAATCCAGATATACGAAGATACAAGGAATATTTAGACACCACGAAAATTCCAGATGGAGAACTAACTAAAATAAGGAGGGTATTTCCGCTTGCAAAATGTGTCCCTCATGGAGTAGAATGCTATAAAGAAGGAGTGGATGTCTTTTATCTTCACAATAAAAATCACCCCCGGTATAAAAATAAAAAGATCAGGTTCTCACCTGCTGTACCTCCTGGTTTAGAGAAGCTAGATGTAGAGAAATTAGAAAATGTCAATAACCTGCTAACTGCAATATTAAGCGGCGAAAAAAAGTCAGATCATGAAATGTCTGAAATGATTAAAGCCAGTTATGAAGGTGTACAAGTGATTGGGGGATTTCTTGATAGCCTGAAAAGATTTAACACAAAAAATCAAAAATATGAAAGGGTGCAGATGTTCAATAGATTTGGCGATCCTTTCTTGAACATATTTGATACATGGAACAGAATAGAAGAATTATCATCATTAGGGCATTTGGTTGCTTATAGGACTGAAAAATAATCAAAATTTTAACATTCTCTTTTCAAACCCCACAACTTTGTTCTTGTTTATTTCAATCCCTTCCTTTCTTAATAATTTTATTTTTTCCTTAACTCCTCCTGAATACCCTCCAATGCTTCCATCGCTTTTCACAACCCTATGGCATGGTATGATCACAGGACATTTATTCTCATGCAATGCTCTTCCGACTGCCCTGTAAATCTGTCCTTTTCTCTTTAATGCCCTGCCGATCTCCTTGTATGTCGTTACGTTTCCTTCAGGTATTTTCCTGACAAGAGCAAGAACCTTTTCGTTGAAATTAAGTGATGCCATTTTATTTTAGTTATACGTGATGCTATTATTTAATTTTTACGCTCCATTACGTAATTATTGTTTTTAAGTAGTTAATAAAAGAGAAAGATATTTAAATTACAATGTGATTTAAAACTTAAGGGGGAGTGCATGGCTAATTTTAAAGACACATTTATAACACCTGAAAAATTTGAAGAGCTTAAATTCAAAGAATTGGCAGGGCCTAATGGCTGGCTGTTATTTGTAGCCTGTAATTCTGGAATAGAATTGGCTAAAAAGGTAGAAGAAAGTTATGAAAAAAGACTTAAAGAGAACAAAAGCGAATTAAAAGTGGTTCCATTATTATGCGGAGGCAAAAATGGAGAGCCAATGACCATGATATTTGATGATACAGAAACAAGACCCAGGCTTCCCGAACATGTTGCAGGCTCAAATGCATTTGTTTTCCAGTCTGTCCTTGACAGAACATCCAACATAACTGTAAATGATAATCTGATGCAGCTTTTACAAATGATTAGGACTTTAAAAGTACATAGAGCAAAAAAAATAACTGCTGTAACTCCTTATTCTGCATACTCGAGGCAAGATAAGCCAACATTTCATCAAAGAGAGGCAACATTAGCGAAACTAGTTGCTGATTTGTTAATAACTGCAGGCATGGATGAGATTTTATTTTACCATTTGCATACAGACGCTATAAAAGGATTTTATGAGCCTCACGGGGTAATAGCACTAACTGGCCTGGATTTGTTTATCGAAACATCTGAAAAATTCAGGGGCTTAAAAAATGTGATAGCTATTTCAACAGATGCAGGTGGAGCTAAATTTACAATACATTATGCAGAAGCAATGGGTATCGACTATGGCATCACAAGCAAAGTCAGGCCGAAAGATCAAGAAGCAAATATTTTAGGAGTCATAGGTGAACTAGATGGGAAAAATATAGCATTAATAACAGATGATGAAACAGTCACAGCCAACTCAATAATAGGCGCTGCTAAGTCTTTATCGGAGGAGCGCAATATTAATGAAATATATGCCGCTATTTCTCATAATAAGTTAAATAAAAAATCAATACCTAAACTAATTGAAGCCAATGAAAAGTACAATCTTAAAGAGTTGCATGTTACAGACTCAATTCCTCAGACAAAAGAAGTTTTAGAACTGCCGTTTGTAAAGGTTCACGCATTGACGGAAAGAATTACTTACACAATTAACAGATTACACTACAATCAGTCTGTAAGAGAAATATTTTACAGATCAAATAAATAAAAACAACTTACTCGCCCCAATCTGCCAGAGAAATCTGCCCTTTTCTTTTGTTCTCCTTGACTTTCATCTTCTCAAAATCCTCTCCAACCTGCTTCTTAATGTCTATTGCAGTATTGGATCCAAGGATCTGCGTCAATGCAGTCAAATCAGCTTTTTTGACATCTGCAATATCTTTGATTCCATTATTGAAAAGCATTCTTCCCCTGGCTCTCCCAATGTGCTTTAATTTCATCAAAGGCAATAATTCTTCCTTAACGCCGTATTTCAGCCTGAACCTTAATTTCAGAATTTCTTTAAGCATAGGCTTTATTTCCAAAATTCTCGACAATTCCTCAGAAGCATAAAGCAGCCAGTCTGCAATATTCAGCTTTGCCCTGGTTTCGCCAGGCCTTATATTGTATTGCTCCAGCAAATATTCCTCGTTCTTTTCATTAACCCATTCTTCAAAAAACAATGCTGTTTTAACAGAATTAAGATATTCATCATATTCTTCTTCGTAAAGAGTCGGCTCTTTTTCCAGCAGATTATTTTCGTAACTTGCAAGCTTTTCCTGCACTTCATCCCATTCTTTTGTTTTGACAGTCAGCAAAGGCCGCATTTCCAAAGTATGCGATATAATTTGCAGAAGCGAAAAAGAATGCACAGTCACAACGCTGCTGTTTTTTAGGCATGTTATCAGATGATGCGCTGTCAATGGATCAATGTAAAGCTCTGCAACTCTTTTTCCAATCAATGTTGCGTCATAAGATTCGTTTTCAAGAGCATTCGCAGATTTAAAATCCTCTTTTGCGGAGCTTTTTATGAATTTCCATTCTTCCAATAAGCCAAGCATCCTCAAAATTATCGCTTCTAACTTTTCCATGTCCTTGAACTGGAATGCCCAGAATGTTTTTTCAAAAAACTCCATTATCTGGATTTTTGTATTTACAAGATTTGAAGCGATTAACGAAAGCAGATAAGTCCTTAAAACAGGCTCAACTGCAAGCTTTGAAGATATCTCTTCCGGCTCGCCTAAAATGAATTTTTCATATATCTTTTCTTTTTCAGGCTCTGATGATGCAATGCAGATTGCTTCCCCGAAGCTGTCGAATTTAGGGCGCCCGGCTCTGCCAGCCATCTGCAAGAATTCAAGCACAGGAATGTATTGATAGCCCTGATGCCCGTATCTTTTGAGATCCTTCAGCACAGAGCGGAATGCCGGCAAATCCAAACCATATGCAAGTGTTGGTGTAGAACAAATTATTTTTATTGCACCTTTCCTAAAACTTTCTTCAATCAGCTCTTTCTGCTTGTGATGCAGCCCGGCATGATGGAATGCGACGCCTTTTTTTAGGCACTCTGAAAGCCTTATGCATTGCCTTGTCGGCTGCGCAATTGCATGCAATGCTTTTTCTGATAACTCGTTAAGGCTTTCATCCCCTATTCTGAGCTTTTTTGCAATTTCTTCAGCTGTTTTTTCAGCTGATCTTTTTGTATTTACGAAAATCAAAGCCTGTTTTTTTATTTTGATTGTGTCGAGCGCAATATTTAGCGAAGGGTCATCTGTCAATTGCTCTATTTCTTTCGGAGGCATACTTGTTTTTTTCATAAGAAAATGGCCCCGCGGAGATTTGAACTCCAGACCTTAATCGGGATTTTTCATCCTTACGATGTCTAAGCCGGTTATCAGTTTCGTAGCTTCTACTCGTACGCTCTAACCAGGCTAAGCTACGGGGCCAAAAGCGCCCTCGGGCAGACTCGGACTGCCGACCTCATGATTAACAGTCATGCGCTCTACCTATTGCTCCACATGAGCCTAAACCCAATGCGTCTAAGCTACGAGGGCTTAAGAAATAAAGATTTGAAATTTATTTATAAATGTTTTTGTTTATTTTCCTTATTTTGTCAGAGAATAGGCTGTTCACTGCCCCAAAGCCTGGAATGCTGGGTGCAGTTCTTCTTCCCTTCCCAATAGACATGGCAGTCTTCCCTGAACTTTTCCCATTTGATGCAGTCAATGCAGCATTCTGGAATGCTTGTTTTTGGCATAATAGAGAATAATAATTTCAGAATTTATAAAGTTTACGGTAAGTTCTGCGATGATGTAGTAATCTTGGCTGTAATTAAATAAACCACGTTGGAAAAATATAATAAATTAAAATCAATAGACCTGTTATTAAAGGATTAAATATTTTTGTAAATTTATAGTAATTTTCATGGCTTAAACTTTTATTCATAGCATATGCAATTACCCCAATAAGACCTAAGATGATCGCAATATTCACAATTATTTTCATAATTAAAGGTGTTTTTGGTATAGATGAATAAAAGCTAGCTAAGGCCATAGAATGTGAAAACATACTAAGACGCCCAACAAAACCTTCGCCTTCTTTTATTTTTGTGTCTATCACTATGCCTAAAATAATCAATGAGATTGGACTAATCAAAATATAGTATTCTTTTGGCACTAAACCAAATAAAACATCTAATATCATTTTGCATTACCTTTTACTTTTTATACTCGTCTTCTATCAAATGCATTTATGCTTCTTTAAATGTGTAGGACAATAATATTTACCGCATTTGTTGCATTTTTTAGCACAATCTTTACACAAAAAAGTTCTTTGCCAATCATACATCAGCTTTCTCTGATCTTCAGCACAAATAGCAAAGGATTCTTTCATAAATTTACCACAATTACCGCAAAATTGTTGCTTTTGTTTTAGTTGAGATTCTCTTCTTTCTCTTAATCTTTCAAAAAATCCTTTTTTACCCAAACTAACATTGATAGAGGTATCACCTTCTTTTTTCGATATTTTTGCTGAACCTTCAAATTTAGCCATTTAAATCACCCTAAAAATATTTATTTGTCTTAAACCCAAAAAGTTTTAATGCAATGAGCATTGTAAAAAACAAAATAATGCCTACAAGCAAAACGTAAGCAACAATACCTGCTATTTTACTAATAAAATTAAAATCTGGTGAACCCCATACTCTTAAAAAAGAATCAAAAATTTTATCGGCAATTTGAGCAACTAAAATAGTGGCGAATATAGTTACAAATAACATCCGATGTTCTTTTGTTGTTACTTTTTTAGGCATTTTCTTTCTCATTACCTTTTGGTTTGACAAGTGATATCTCCTAAACTTGTTTCTTTGCAACTTTCAGGGCAAGTAATTTGTCCTTCTGAACTTATAGTACAAACATGCCTAATAGATTCGCCACAAAAGTTTCTATCTTCTGTGCTTGTCACCAAACGAGATTTAGTCGTTGACCTATATTTAGTTACCTCTCTTTGTTTTTGGACTTCTTGTTCTTTATAACATTGACCAGAACAAATTATATCACTTAACGAATTTGAACTTAGACACTCAGGATGTTTATTAAGACCTTCTTTCATTGCATCAAAGCAGCTCATTGTTGTCTTTTCGGTAACATAATAATACTCTGTATCTGTGTAAGGCTCTTGTTCAGTATAACTTTCCCAAACATCCTTAGTAAATTTTACAGTCACACATTTGTCTGTTGGGATTATATATTCAACAGGTTTTTCGGATTTATTCTCGGCAACAACATCGGTTTTTTGAGATTCAATAAGAGTTTCATTTTTTGGAACTTCCTGAGTTTCGTCTTTGTCGCATATTTTATTGTCATTTTGGTCTAAACAACATTCAGAAGCATGTCTTATATAAGGTTTCTCGCAGACAATTATCTTATTCACATCTTCTTTGCTCAATTTATTCAAGTCTAAATTACTACATCCGCTTAAAACCAAAATGCCCAAAATCAATCCAAACAATACTATTAATATTATTTTTTTCATAAAAACCGCCCTGCTTATTATGGTGCCTGTTAAGTACAAAGGCTATTTAAATCTTTCTAATTTTGGTAAGTGAAATGGTAGTATCCTTATTTATTATTTGACTTACCATTTCTACATATGGATTGTAAATTAATTTCATTTGTCCTCAGAGCCAAGAATAGAAGAAAAGTACTTCTTCTACTTGCAAAGGAGAAGCTAACCCCCTCCCAAATTATGAAAAGAACAAATATGTACGAATCTCATACGAGCAGGACATTAAAAGAGCTTTTGAGCAGAAAAGTAATAGTTTGTGAGAATCCTAATGAGCGTAAGTTCAGATTTTACAAAATAACTTCTTTAGGAAAGAAAACGGCAAAAGATGTGGAGAAAATTTTAAAAGAAATTGGAAAAGTTTAGTATTGTTACCTCATCCCAGCACTAAAGTGCGGGGTTTTAAACCCTATGTGCAATTTTCAATAAAACCGATCATCTGCGCATTTCAAAACCGAAAAGTATTTAAACTTGGAGTTTATATATTTAAACTTGGAGTTTATATGAGAGACATAGCCAAAAACGAGATGCTCTTTATCCTGGGCATCTTCAAAAATCCAGCAACAGAATATAACGCGAGCAGCATAGCGAGAGCTATGGGAATCAGCCCGATGGGCGCTTTGAAGATAGCAAGAAGGATTGAAAAGGAAGGGATAATAGTTTCAAGGCAATTGGGGAGAGCAAGGTTTTATCAATTAGCTCTTGAAAATGATTACGTAAGGGAATACATAAAATTTCTGCTGAAAAGAGAAGCAGAGCAGGCTTCAAGCTACGTAAAGGTGTGGCTGAGGGAAATCAGCAAAATAAAAAATGCAGATTTTGCACTATTGTTCGGCTCTGTCTTAAATAAGCAGAAGGAAGCGAAAGATGTAGATGTGCTTCTCGCTGCAGAACAAAAAAGATTTCAAAAGCTTAAGAAAGAAGTGGAAAAAATAAATTTCGTAAACATAAAAAAGCTGCATCCCATATACCAATCAAAAGAAGATATTAAGAGCAACATTAAAAAACAGGATAAGATAATACTGAATGCCATAAAAGGCATAGTTGCTTTTGGGGAGGACACATTTATAGATGTGATGAAAAGATGAGCCATGCAAAAAACAAGGTTGAATGGTGCTTGAAAAAAGCAGAGCGGGAATTAAAGGAAACAGGAAAACATAGAGGGCTTGCCAAGGCAAATCCAAACTTAGAAAAAGCACGAGGCCATATAACAAAAGCAGAGCATTATCTTGAAGCAACAGGTTATTTGAAAAAAGGGAATTTCTCAGACATAAGCGCAAGCACCGTGTTTTATTCAATGTATCACTGCCTGCTTGCAATAGCTGCAAAATTCGGTTATGATTCTGGGAATCAGGAATGCACTTTTGCTTTAGTTCACAGCTTAATTGAAGATGGTAAAATTGATTTTGAAAAAGAGCTGTTAGATAAAATATCATCCTTAGATATTGAGAAAAAAGAGGAACAAACAACAATTGACATAAGGGAGCTGTATCAATACGGAACAAGCCTTTCTATTAAAGATGATTTGTACAAAGAACTTTTTGAACTGGCAAAAAAGGTCATTGCAAAGACAAAGGAAATAATGGAAAGATAAGTTTACGGTAAAAACTTCTCAGGGTGCTTTAGCTTATCCGGCAGGTAAGTATTGATCACATAGTTGAGCCCCCAGGCAGCCAAAGCTTGCTGCTCTGCCCTGACTTTTAAGTCTATCATCTGTTTTATGGCATTCTGCCATTCCTTATGATGCAGTACAAATGGATCATTTTTCAGCGCATCTTTGGCTCTCTTAATATCTACTTCTTTCAGAGGATGCGAAGGCAATTTATAATCTATGACATCCTGCGTTGTAACCCCTAAAAATCTCGCATTTGGAACGCAAAAATATCTGTTAATATGCGCGGAATTGCCAGAGCCAACCTTAAGCGTCCTGTATATGTTCATGTACCCATAAGGATCATTATCGGTAAAAACATAAACAGGCAGTTTTTTAAAATCCGCCAGCCTTCTGATAAACCTTCTGCACGCCCTTGTCGGAACCCCGCCCATTGAAATTAAAATGCAGTCTGCTTTTTTCCAGTAATTATGCTTTACTAATCTCTGGAACATGCCTGCTGTCTCTATAGCAAGTATGAATTTTGCGTCTGTCTCAAATTTTAATTCCTCTACAGATGAAGGAATAGAATATGCGCCAGAACCCATTTTAGTGCAGTCAATCTTTAATTCTTTCCCTGTATCCTGGTCTTTGTCAATTACAATCAGCCTTCCGGCAACTTCTCCGCCTTTTTCCTCCGGGATAAAGCCCATTTGCTCGCGATTAACCATCAGCATTGCTTCAATATCATCCATAACAGTATCTGATTCCGGCTGTTCTTTGAATCTGGCCTCGCCCCAGTTTTTAGAAACATAATAAGCCTCTCTTTTAGTTGCAATATCATCTTTATCTACTAATTCCTTTGATAAAGCCATCATCCGCAAAGTCTGGGCGAATGTTTTAACGCTGCCTACAGTAAGTGTTCTTGATTTCATCTTTCCGACCAAATCAAAATAGCCTGTTTTTTCGTCATACTTGACATTGGCTAAAGCTCTCAGGGGCGATTCTACTTTAGGCTGTTTTTTGGCTAAAATTGACTTATATATTCCCTGCGCAAGTTCTATGATCTGTTGTGCAACTTTATTCATTTTCTGCCTCTTCTTTGCTGTCTTCCCTGCCGATCTTAGCAAATTCTTCATCATATTCTTCGTTTTCAATTTCCAGGTCTTCTAGTTCTCCCCTATTTTTTTCAAGTATCTCAGCAAGGCATTTCTCAACTTTTTTCTCATCAGCTTCCTTAAAGCCAACAATTTCTTTAAGAGCTTCTGCAACATGAGGTATATATGTTTTGATATAATCGCGCTTTGCGCCCTCATTTAAAACACGTTTTTTCTTATAAACATAACTTCCCAGCTTTCTTCCGCATTCCTGAACTGCGAGCTTTATCTCTTTCATAATTTCAGGATAATGCGCAATTGATTCCTTGCTTTCTGATGTAAATGGGACCCATACAGAGGACATATGAACAACAATCGCTATAGGCCCGAAAGGCAGTGAAGTTCCACTCTGCTGCAGGCCATAAGGCTTCCAGTTTGTTTCCGTAACAGCGTCAAAAATTGCGCAGGCTCCCTGCTGGTAGAGCAATGGAACTCTGTTAGCATATCTCAGCAGTTTTGCGCTTTCCTCTTTTGGCAAATCTCCTCCATATGCAACAGCGGCCTCTATTATAAACGGATTTCCGCGGTAAACAGCCGGCGGCCTGCTTGTTGCGCAGTAAAATTCTGCATTGATTTCTTTTTTTAATCCTTTTTCCAATAATGCTTCCCCAATCGGGGTTATGCAGTCAGTCGGAGGGGAAATTATTTTGGTCTGCTGTATTCCCTGCGATAATTTTTCAGCCATTTCCCTGCTCATATCTTTTGGCTTTGTATTTGGGAGTAATGCTGCATTCTGGCAGATCTCTTTTGCTGTTCCCGGGCCGACTCTTGAAAATTCTGCTGTCAAAAAGCTCTGCAAGGTTCTTGATTCTGTAATTTTGAGCATGCTGAGAAGCATTCCAAGCTCAACTCCGTAAGGATGGGGCTTTATCTCCCTTGGCTGCGGAGGCAATTCATTGCTTATTCTTGTGAAGATTATCTGCTCTGCTTTTGGGCTTGTGTAAATTATTGTAATGTGCGGATTTACGATTGCAACTTGTTTTAAGTACTCGTCAACAGACTGGCTTCCTTTTTGGTATTCTGCTTCAAGGTCAAGCTCTATTTTTGTTCCACGATCTTTTTTCCATTCAATGATTTCTTCTTTTACAATCTCTGGCTTGTTATGCTGCGTATCAATGTGCAGCTCATAATAATGCGCAGGGTCTTTCGGCGAGATTTTTGAGACAATCTTTGCAGGCCTTCCTGTTGTCAATTGAGCATATAAAACTGCAGCGCTTATTCCTATTCCCTGCTGGCCGCGGCTCTGCTTCAATGTATGAAATTTTGAGCCATAAAGCAATTTTGCAAAAATAGGCGGTATTTGTTTCTTGACAATTCCTGGGCCGTTATCCTCTACAATGACGCGGAACCTTTCCTGGCCCATATCAATAACATCAACTTTTACTTCCGGGAGAACTCTTGCCTCTTCGCATGCATCCAAGGAATTATCAACAGCTTCTTTCACAGCCATCAATAATGCCTTTCTTTTATTATCAAAACCAAGAAGATGCCTGTTCTTCGTAAAGAATTCCGCTACTGAGATCTCTTTCTGAGCTTTAGCAAGCTCAATTGCGATCGGCTCTTTGCTTTCTTCTATCGCTTCTTTTTCTTTCGGCATTTTTGAAATGGCATGATGGTTGTTTAAATAATTATTCTTTTTGTGCTTGAAAATGTCCTTGAAAACGCTTTGCGTTTTCGGGACACAGAAAATTCTTTTAAATTTTCTCGTGCTTTGCATTTTCGGCATCACGTTGTGGCATTTTCTTTACACTTTCTTTTAATTCAATCTCCTCGCTAAACATCTCCTTTCTCTTCAACTCTTTCCTCTGCTTTTCAAGCCACCTGTAAACAGTTGAATGCGGGCTTCCTTTAAGCAAGCTCTCAACAGCTCTTTTGGCAACAGAAACGTGCCCTGCTTCGCCTATGATGCCGATGGTTTTTCCATAGATGCATATGGCGCTTTCAGTCAGTTCTTCGATAATGCGCCTTGATTTTCCATTTTCACCAATAACCCTGCCTTTCAGCCTTATGAGGTGATTTTTCTTATCTTTCACGTAATCTTTTAGATCAATCAGCTCAAAAATATAGTCTGCTTTAAGAAGCTGCATTGCAATATCAGGATTAAAGCCCCGGCCTATTGCCTTGACAACCTCTTGTGTATTGAACATTCTTATTGCATCCTTGCCTTCTATTTTTACAGTGCCTTCCCTGGAATCAATATTTAATTTCGTATTTGTATTTGCCTCTAATGCTTTCTTGACCTCGCCTTTTTTGCCTATTAAAACTGCAATTCTTTCTTTCGGTATAATGAGCTCGTATCTGAATTCCTGCATTTTATTTACCTTTAATTTTCTTTAAAACTTTTTCTTCATCAGCCTTTAATCCATATTTTCTGAAAAATATACAAACGTTTTTAATGTCTCTTTTTAATAAACTTTCCGCTTCTGTGTTGTCTGTGACTGTTCCCTGTGAAAAATCAATAAAAACAGGCCTATCATTAAAGTTAAGTATATTGAATGCAGACAAATCAGCATGCACCAATCCTGCTTTGTACATTTTTTTCATATTATCAACAAGGTCATTAAAAAAAGAAGCCATATCTGAAGGCAAAGAATCTTTAAGCATTGGCGCAACTTTTTCATCTCCTATGAATTCCATTACAATGATATTGTCTGCAAATGTAAATGGCGTTGGAACTCTTGCTCCTGCTTCCCTTGCTTTTAGTAAATTCCTGTATTCCCTCTGCACCCACGAAAATATGACTTTTCTTCTCTGTTTCTTTAAAGCAGGAAATCTTGGATCTGCCTGGATATAATAATACATCTTATTGAAGTTGCAGTTCTGCAGCCTGTAAATCTTGACAATAACTGGGCTGCCGTCCTTTTTTTCAGCTGAGAAAATATTCGCTTCCTTTCCGATTGAGATCGGACTTTTTAATCCTTCAAAATAGCCCTCGCTAATCAGCTTGAAAATAAGGCGCTCGCTATGCTGATCAAATACATTCTTGTAAGTTTTGAACCATTCATGGAATACTGCTTTCGGCATAAAATAAGGGAAAAGGCAATGATATAAAAAGGTTTGGAAAGTGTGAAGCAAATAAGATGTGCGAATCGTTGTTATGCTCTCTCGTTAGGGGTCGTGTATTAGCGCAACTAATAAAAAAGAATAAATGGCAAGAAGTAATTAATATTCGCAGTCTTTTACTAGATCATCTATTCGTGAAAATGAATCTGTTAAAATTTTATTAACTTTATCAATATTTGGTCTAGAACCTACAACAGTTAAATAGCCAAAACAAAGCGGATTGTTTGGTATTTCTTTATCCCTTTTAGTATCATACCTTATAGTGCAATTATCTACATGCCATATTGATGGTCCAGTTAACAGATTACATGGTGAACCAATTGGTTTTTTATTAAATGCACCAGAAAACCTGTCTGCCATTTCCAAAGCTGAGCCAAATACCCTATATCCATTTACTTCATTACCTTCGGTATAATCGGCATCTTTAGTTGGATCTGCCAATAAAAGTTCATAAAGTCTGATGATTATGGGTTTCATTACGATATTTAATGATGACTCATATATAAATGTTTCCATTTATTAGCCACTTAACGGTGGTAAATTACTTCTTGCACTATCTGTAAATTTTGCCTCGTGCTTTTATAATTATATATGATATAATTATGTGCAATATGGGAGGGTGTTTTCACTAGGGGGAATGGCTGGGGCAAATTCGATATCTTAATATATATGTGAGTCTAAAATAGAAATTATAACATAAGTTTGTAGAGGTGAATCAACAATGAAAAAGATTATCGTATTATTCTTAATTGCAGTATTGAGCAGTTCAATCGCTTATGCTGGTATTTTCGACTTGATTACTGGAATGGTTACAAATGACCAAGGAGAAGAAACGCCAACAGACGGCCAGACATCAACTACTTCAACAACAGTATATGAGCAGGTAACGTGTTTATTTTCCGCGTCTAATTCCACACAGACATGTTACGCCCCTAATATTGATCTGTCCTGTACAGGAACTGACTCTTGCACTATGAATGTAATGGGTACACAAGGGTCTAAAGTCGATATAAAAGCGTGCAATAATGTCGGTTATGTCATTATTGACGGTTTTAACGAAACTGTAGAGGTCAATTGTTATACACCAGAACCTGAGAAAGCAGTTAACTGCGTCGTAGATGAAGCTACCCAAACTAAAAATTGCTCTACCCGCACCGAAACTCAGATGGCAGTTAAATGCGTCTTCGATGAAGCTACTCAAACTAAAATATGTGAGGCTCAGATTCCTAATAAAAATAACCTGCTATATGAACAGTTAACATGTAAATTTTTAGGTTCTACTTCCACACACACATGTTACTATCCTAATGTTCAGGATCTGACTTGCACAGGAACTGACTCTTGCACTATGGCTATAATGGGTTCAGAAGGAAGTAAAGTTAATATATTGGCTTGCGGCGGAGTTGCTTATGTGACTTTTGACAATGCTGACGAAACTGCAGAGTTTAATTGTGGAGCTGACGTTAAATGCGTCTTCGATGAATTTACTAAAACTGAAAAATGTTATTCCACTGAGGCTGCTGCCCCTGTTGAAAATGTAAAAGAACAGGTAACATGCAAATTTTTAGAATCTAAACAGCTGCAAAAGTGTTATTCTGAGTTTGGACAAAGTTGTGAAGGAGAAACTGGTTGTGTAATGGAGGTAATTGGCGAAAAGGGGAGAAAGACTGCTTTGAAAAGCAGCTGCGGAGGATATGCATATATTCTATTAGATGGAAATAATGAGGATGCAGAATTCAAATGCATCCCAAGAGAAGAAGTAACTCCTGAACAGATTGTTGGAAGAGGATTTCAACGCGCAGCCTGGGAATGTTATGATAAGACGAGCTCTGTATCCCAAGACGCAGGGTGCTTGCCTGCTGAAGTTTGGAATAAAAAAGCAGAACTGTATTGTGAAGGACATTGCTACCAAGATAAGTCCAAATGCGGGGTTAATTCTTTCAGTGTTTTAGAAGAATGTTATGAAACTGTTATTACAACAGCACAGCCAGCTGTTACTGGAGTGACTGGAGTAGCGCAACAAACTGTGGCCGGAGTAGTACAGCCAGCTACGACTGCAGCGGCAAAGCCAACTGCGACTGCAGTAATAACGCAGCCAGTAGACTTAGAAAAATTAAAAGAAGAAATGAAAGAATCTAAAGAAGAAACACTATTCTGCAAGGATTCCTGCCCATTAGATGGAAAGTGTTATCCTTTTGGTTATAGAAAAGGCGGAAAATATTGCACAGATAACGGAATATTCAAAGAACAGCTGAAATCAGAAGAGGCTTGCGATAATAATTTTGAATGCTCAACAAATGTCTGTGTTGACGGAAAATGTGTAAGCTCTGGTTTAATTCAAAAGATTATCAGTTGGTTCACTAAACTATTTGGATAAAAAGTTACTCCGGCTTTTATTGCCGGCATTATCAGATCATAAACCAATAATTTTAAATATACCCGCTGTATCTTTAATTAAAGAAAATATGGTGTGTATGTGGGGGTTAAAATACCCGAATTCATCATATTTTAAGTTTAAAAACGTTAAAAAACAATTAATAGTCATAAAAAAGCAAAAATAGGCTGAAAAATCAAAATTAAGGTCAATTTCACTTTATTTATTATTTTTTCATTGAAAAAAGGAAAAAATAGACGTTAAAGAGAAAAATAAGCCTGTTCTAGCTTTTTGGAAGGAAGCATCATGATTATGATTTCATTCGATAGTTGTGTAGATGAGAATGAATTAGTATGCTCCTTCTAGATTGATTATTGGAGGAAAAAATGGGAAAAATAGCACCGGTTTCGTCAAAGTACATAGTTCATACAGTTATAGAAATAGAGGGCGTAGTTGATAAACCCGATGTGATTGGAGCAATATTCGGGCAGACAGAAGGCCTGCTTGGAGCAGATCTTGAGCTTAGAGAGCTGCAGAGAAGCGGAAAAATAGGAAGAATAGAAGTTAATCTCGAAACAAGAAGCGGCAAAACAACAGGATCAATAATAGTTCCGTCTTCATTAGATAAAGCAGAAACAGCAATAGTTGCAGCATCGCTTGAGATAATACAAAGGATAGGCCCGTGCAATGCCAAAACAAAAGTGCAGAATATTGAAGATGTCAGGGTTTCAAAAAGAAGCTTTGTTATAGAGAGGGCAAAAGAACTTTTAAAAAGCCTTATTGACACAACAATGCCGGATTCACAGGAGCTTGCTGATGAAGTGGCTTATTCTGTAAGGGTTATGGAAATAGCAGAATATGGCGAAGACAGGCTGCCAGCAGGCCCGGCAATTGATGAATCTGATGAAATTGTTGTTGTTGAAGGCAGGGCAGATGTTCTCAATCTGTTAAAGCACGGCATAAAAAATGCAATAGCAATGAACGGCACATCTGTTCCGCAGACAATTATTGACTTAAGCAAAAGAAAAACAATTACTGCATTTGTTGATGGAGACAGAGGCGGAGACCTGATTTTAAAGGAATTGTTGTCTGCGACGGACATAGACTATGCAGTAAAAGCTCCTGATGGAAAAGAAGTTGAAGAAATAACAAAGAAGGAAATACACAAGGCACTGAGAAGCAGAATAAGCGCAGAGCAGCTAAAGCTGGATGTTTCAAGAAGCGCAGAAAGCGAATCAAGAGCACCAACAGCAGCAGGCAGAATTATTGCATCGCAAAGGCAAGTGATGCCGATGCAGCAGCCTGTACAGCCTTCAAGGCCTTCTTATGCGCCTGCACCGATAAGAAAAACAATAGCAACACCTGAGGAAAAGAAAACATTCAAGGGAATGCTTGAAGATCTTATAGGGACAAGGGCAGCATATATTCTGGATGAAAAATCAAATACTCTTGGAAAAGTTCCTGTATCGGAATTGCTGACAACAATAAAAAGCCTGGGCGCAGGCTGCTATGCAGTTGTCTTTGACGGCATAATTGACAGGGCATTGATTCAGATTGCTGAAAGATCGAGCATAAAGCACCTGATTGCAATGGACTCAAAAGTCAGGAATACAGAGACGAGGATAAATATTTTAACAAGCGCAGAGCTTTAATTTTTTATTTTTTTTATTATTCGTATAAGAGCCACGATGGAATTTTTAGATTCAGTGAATGAAAATGATGAGATCACAGGCAGAGCTTCTAAAAAAGAAATCTATGAAAAACAGCTCCTTCACAGGATAGTTCATGTTCTAGTTTTCAACGATAAAGGGGAAATGGCTTTGCAATTAAGAAGCAAATGCACATCTTTTTGTCCGCTGCATTGGTGCACCAGCGCTGGCGGCCATGCCCAGTCAGGGGAAAGCTATGAAAAAGCAGCTTTAAGAGAGCTGAAAGAAGAAATCGGAACTATGGCGAAGATTGATTTTGCGCACAAAGATCTTTACACTGTTACAGGCAATTTCAGAAAATTCCTGGCTACATTCAGAACTGTGTTTAATGGATCATTTAAAATAAACCCTGTAGAAGTTGAAAAAGTTGAATTCTTTAGTTTAGATAAGATCCAGAAAATGATTAAAGACAGAGAGAAATTCCACCCAGAGCTTTTGTTCTTATTAAGAAAACATTTCAATATGAAATAATCAAGAACTACTCAATAAGCCATAATTGATTGTTATCTTAGCCTCGCTTCTTAGTTTTGCCAGATAAGCTGCAAACTCATTATTCAGCCTCATCTCTTTTAGATCATTCTTAACATTCTCTTTTATTTCCACATAAGGAGGAATTCTTTCTATTGTTTTGTTGAGCAGCTTTACAAAATTATATCCGTCTGGAGTCGGCACAGGGTATCTTGTGATCTCGCCTGTAAGAAGATTGAAAACAACTTTTTCAAAAGCCTCATCCAGCATTCCTCTTTTGATTACATAAATTCCGCCTGTAGCATCATCTGAAAAATTAGCTATGAATTCATCAAAGTTGCTTATATCTGTTGTATTGTGCGAAAATATCTTTGCTCCTATTTCATTGGCTTTTTTAGATGCTTCTTCAGGAGCCATATCTTCTTTTGTAATCAATAACCGCTGGATTGTGAAGCTTTCTTCAGTCTTGTATCGATTCTTGTTGCTGTTATAATAGCTCTCAGCTTCCTCTTCAGTT
Organism: Candidatus Woesearchaeota archaeon; assembly: GCA_030651135.1. NCBI lineage: Archaea > Nanobdellati > Candidatus Woesearchaeota > Candidatus Woesearchaeota archaeon. The sequence goes on along the minus strand of JAUSCS010000013.1, from coordinate 151,782 downwards.
GCATTTACGAAAGGCATTATTTTATTATCTATAAGCCTCTGTATAGTTATCTGCTTTTTGTACTGGTTTTGCAGGTCACTAATTGTCATGTTGTTTTGGACCAGGTTGGCTATTAATATGTCCATGCTGATGCCGCTTTTTGACAGCATTGAGGAGATTAAATCATCAACCTCCCTATTTGAAACAGATATGCTTTCCTGGGTAGCAGCCTGAAGCAACAATTTCTCATTTATTGACAAGTTAAGAACCATTTCTTTTGTGGCATAAGGGTAATTCAAGATTATGTTATTATATTCTTTGTCTATATCTTCTAAGTAAATTTGCTCGCCATTCACAGTTGCAATGACCTGCTTTTTTGTCTTGTTAATAGAAACAGCAATTATTATGATGATTATCAGAGCAATAATCCCCAATATAATAAACAGCCTGTTCTTCTTCACCCTCAATTTTCTTTCTTTCATTGAGTGGTTAGCAAAAATAATTGATTAATAAAGCTATCGGTTTTTTATAATTATTTACTTTTCTGAAGCGTTTTGAAGAAAAACCATACATTACAAAAACACCACCACAACTGACTGCAGACGGTCAAAACCTCATTTCATTCGATTTTGCCCTATGGGGTACTCTGAAGGAGCCAACCCTCCCCCCCATCTGCGTCAGTGGTGGTGTTTTTTCATAAATTAAGGGCTAAATTCACAATACTGCAGTATTACATTTTTTTTGAAAAAACAACAACATTTTTAAATAAAAACATTCTACTTGGTGATTATGGCAAAAAGAACCGCAATAATCCCAAGAGCGGCAGTTGCTCGGATCTTGATCAAGAACGGAGCTGGCCGCGTAGGAGAAGACGCTATCGACGCATTCAGGGAAGTTCTCGAAGATACTGCGAAGGATATTGCAGAAAGATCAGTGCAGGTTTCAAAGCACGCCGGCAGAAAAACAATACATGAAGAAGATATAAAGCTGGCGGTTAAGTAAGGTTTAAATATTATCTCTTATTCTTTTGCTATATGGGCTCGTAATTCAACCTGGTAGAATACGCCCTTGGCTTGGGTGAGATTCGGGTTCAAACATTCATGAGGAAACTCAGGATTTGAAAGTCCCGGCGAGTCCATTCAATGGGCCCATAATTCAGCGGTAGAATGCTCCGTTCGCTGCGGGGATGTCTCGGGTTCAAAAGAGCCTTTTTGCTGACGCAAAAAGCCTCGTGAAATGCGGCTCGCTTCACTGCGTGCGCTCGCCTAGGTTTGCTTCGCAAACAAAGAGGCTATGAAAGTCCCGATGGGTCCATTAATTATAAATAAGGAAACAGATGGCAAAAAAGGAAATGAAAGAGAAAACTCAGCCCATTATTGCTTTAACGAAGAAGAAGGGGGAGAAAGAGAATCTTATTACTTCTTCTGCAAAAGAAGGGATTTGGTTTAAGTTATCAGATATCCCGAATACAAATTATGTTTCTTTATTTGCCTATAATTTAATCAACCCTATCCGAGATTATCCCTTAGTGAATGCTGGCGAATATATTAAAGAAGGATTTGTTGAGTGGAATAATGGCACTGCCTCTTATCATCTTAAAAGAGCTCAGTTTAACAAAGCGGCAGATATTTTATCAGGATTCATAATTAACATGACAAAAGAGCACAAAAATAGAGTTGCAGAGTACCGCAAATTAGCTAGAGAGCTTATGAATAAATCAGAAAGATTCATGGCATTAGATTTTGCTAAGATGTCTGATTTGGAAATTGTTTCAGAATTCAAAAAATTAGCAGAACTCCAAAGGAAAAATCATTTGATTGGAGGCATCTTAACATTTCTTCCAGATGAAGAACAGCAGAGAGTATCAAATGCTGTCCTTAATAAAATACGGGATTTAATTGAAACCAGTAAAAAGGAATTAGATTTAACTGAATGCTGGATTATCTTAACTACTCCCAGAGAAGAGAGTTTTCGGGAAAAAGAAGAGAAGGAACTTTTAGAAATTTGCATTGAAATTCTTAAAGACAGGAAATTTTCAGGTAAAACTTTTTCAAAAGGCAAGTTAATTTTATCTATTAAGAAACAAAAACCTATTTCGTACAATAAATTAATTAAACATTATAAAAAATATTGTTGGATGCCTTATATGTACATAGGGCCTAAAGAGGACATTACACATTTTTTTGAAAGAGTTGATGAACTCATAGAAATTGGTTTAGCAAAAGCTAAAGAGCTGTTAAACCAAATAGAAAAGAAGCATAAGGAGATCGAATCTAAGCAGAATGAGATTCTTTCTAGTTTTAAGCCAAATAAAAAAGACAAAGAGTTACTTAGATTTGCTTCAGAACTGGTTTGGCTAAAAGGCTATAGGAAAGATACATTTTATCATCTTTTTTATTGTTACGAGCCTTTTTTAAGAGAGGCTGCAAAGAGAACTGGAACAACATTTGAATTAATTGGATTTCTATTTCCTTGGGAGTTTGAAGAGGCATTACTCTTGCATAAGCATGCAAATTCTGAATTAGAACTAAGAAAGAAGCACAGCTTGTATTATCTCGATAAAGATAAAATTATATTCTATTATGGAAAAGAAATTGACAATTTCAAAAAAGAGATTTCAATTGAAGGCATAAAAACAGAACCTGATAATCTTATAGGAATGGTAGCATATCCTGGCTATGCTAAGGGAATTGTCAGCATTATCGAGACAGTTGAAGATATGAAAAAAATGAATTTCGGCAATATCTTAGTATCGCAGATGACTGGCCCCAATATAGTGCCCGCAATGAAGAAAGCTGCAGCGATTATAACTGATACAGGAGGTTTAACATGCCATGCTTCTATTTTATCCAGAGAATTTAAGATACCTTGCATTGTTGGGACTAAATATGCAACAAAAATTCTCAAAGAGGGGGATTTAGTTGAAGTTGATGCCAATAATGGTATCGTAAAGATATTAAAGAAAGCAGAGAAGGAAAATGAATAACAAAGATATAGAAAGACTAAAAAAGCTGGCAGAACCTTATTTCAAGAATACCAATCCAGATAGATGGGATCATACGCTGAGGGTTTTGAAAATTGCCAGGATATTGCAACAAAAAGAAGGCGGCAATTTGGATATCATAGAAGCAGCAGCTTTATTGCATGATGCTGGAAGAGGCATCGAACAAATAACAAAAGAAAAAAACTTATGCCATGCCGAGGAGAGTTCTAAGATTGCTGAAAAGATTTTAAAAAAATTAAACTTTAATGAGGAAAAGATAAAGAAAATAAAGCACTGCATAGAAGTTCATAGATGGAGCAAGGGCCTTAAAGCGGAAACAACAGAAGCGCAGATAATCAAAGACGCTGATAGAATTGAAGCTACAGGTGCAGTAGGCATAGCTAGAACATTTGACGGCGGTTCATATAAAAAAAGACCTTTTGTTTCAGATGATGATTTTTCGACTTTATATCATATAAAAAATAAGCTAATGAAGATTGATGAAACTTCTGTTGGCACAGAAACTGCTAAACAAATAGTTAAAAAAAGGCATGAATTCACAAAACTATTTGTAGAAGAATTTGAAAAAGAAAGAGAGGAGATAAAATGATCGGCATAATATCAGACACGCACGACAATATCCCGAACATAAAGAAAGCTGTTGATATTTTTAAGAATAGAAAAGTTGATCTTGTGATTCATCTTGGAGATCTTGTTGCACCTGTTACAGCGCTTTATTTCAAAGGACTGAAAATGAAGTTTATAAAAGGGAACTGCGACGGCGATGTTGAACTGATGAAAGAGAGAATAAAAGAGATTGGCGGAGAATTTCTCGGCATTTCCTCTGAGCTGAATCTGTCAAACAAAAAACTATTTTTGATTCATAAGCCTGACAACATTAATGAACTTGCGCTTTCAGGGAAATACGACTATATCCTGCACGGGCATGATCACAAAGCAAAAGATGAGAAAATAGGAAAAACAAGGATCATAAACCCGGGAACGCATTATCTGGGAAATCCTATCCATACAATTGCATTGCTGGATCTGGAAAAAGACAATGTTGAGTTTATTGAGATAAAATGAAGCAAAGCTTTGAAGAGCTGGTTATCGCGATCAAAAAAACCCTTGAAAAATGCCCCTGGGCTAAAGAGCAGACTATTGAAAAGCACAAAAAAAAGATATTAAGCGAGGCAAAAGAAATCATTAAAGCTGTTGACAAAAAAGATTATGAAAATTTAAAGGAAGAGCTTGGTGATCTTTTTTATGACATTCTGTTTATTTGCGCAATAGCAGAAGAGAAAAAGCTGTTCACAACAAAAGAAGTCATAGACGGCGTAAAAGAAAAACTGATAAGAAGGAAGCCATGGGTTTTCGGGAATGAAACTGTGAAGAGCAGCGAAGAGGCTGTGAAAAGATGGAATGAGATAAAGAAAAAAGAGAAAGAACATAAACAAAGAAAATAACAAACTTACCATGAAATATTTAACAAAAAACTCCATAAAACTTCCAAAAAGGAATCCTGAAAGCCATAAAGGGCAGAACGGAAGAGTTGCCATCATAGGCGGCAGTCTAGGTTATACAGGGACATTGGCATTAGCGGGAATTGCTGCATTAAGATCAGGTGCGGATATTGTAACTGTATTTGCTCCTTCAAAAGTGGCGTGGGCATTAAATTGCCTGAGCGCAGATCTGGTTACAAAAAAATTAGATGGTGATTATCTGAATAAAAGGCACATTGATGAAATTATCGGTTTTTCTAAAAATATTGATGCAATATTAATTGGAAATGGAATGGCTGTTGAAGAAGAAACAAAAGAATTTGCAAGGATTTTTTTTAAAAAAATTAAAAATCTTAATAAAAAGCTAGTTATAGATGCTGACGGGATAAAGGTTATCTCGATAAATGATGCTAATAATGCAATCATTACGCCGCACATTTTAGAATTGAAATTATTGTTGAAAAATTCCAGAATAAGTGAAAATATCATCAAAAAAATAATAAATGAAAAAAACATCGAAAAGAAAGCAGAATTAATACTGAAAACATTAAAAAGCAGGATAAAAAACAATATAATCCTTTTGAAAGGCCCGATTGATGCAATAATCTCTAAAAACAAAATAGCTTACAACAAAACAGGCAATGCAGGAATGACAAAGGCAGGAACAGGTGATGTTTTAGCAGGATTGTGTGTTGGCTTTCTGGCGCAGAGCAGGGATCTATGGCAATCTGCTGTTAATGCTGCGTATTTCAATGGATTGATCGGCGATATTTTATTGAAAAAACATAAAGGTTATAGTTATTTGGCGAGTGATATGGCGGAAGAAATTAGAAGACTAAAATTTTAAATTTTTAACTCCTGTTAGAATTTGCAATGGCATTTGCAGTTATCTTTGTCTAGTGTCAGGCCAGCCTGTTCCCACATGCTAACAGATTCTTTGCATAATGCAATAACCGCATCACTTCTTTTTTTGATTTCTTCAATTACGAAACGATATAACTCTGCCCTTATATCTGGTTCATATCTTTCTTTGCCATCTTCAAACCTTACTCTTTTCGCTTGTCCTTTAGAGGTTATTATAGCTAATTTGCTTTCATCTAACAAGATACTGCGTGGAAATCTCTCCCTGATGTGCCTAAAAAGCCCCCTTTCCAGCCTGAAGCTACCAAGAGTTATTCTAGTTGGGCTCACATTAGATAACACTTTTTCAACCATTTGCGCATATTTATTTTGCCAGCCATCAAACATTAAAAGAGGATCAAAGCGAAATCTCACTTCATACCCTTTTTCTTGCACTTTTCTTGCTGCTTCGATTCTTTGGTCTAAACTGGCCGTTCTATGTTCAAGATTGTCTGTGACAAAATCACAATTGATACTCCATGAAACGATTGTCTGGCCATTGTGCTCTAAGTCAAGCAGATTATCTATACAATCTGACTTTGTTAACAATAATAGCTTTGAATCTGACTTAGCAAATAACGGAACCAATATTTTTGTTAGCGGATAGAGCTCATCGAAAGCTAGGCTATCTTGTAATTCACCCATATCATAAACCTCTTTTTCCCCTTTTGCCATTCTTTGTTTTATTTGTGCAACTAAATCGTTGCAGTTCACATTAAATTTTATGAAAGGCATTATTTTTCGGTATGTTTGCTGCAGATAGCAATATTCACAAGAAAAATAACATCCATTTGTTATTGGCTTTATTTTTGTTAAACCAGCGCAATAAGGTTCATCCCTTGTTGGGAAATGTTCAATAAAATTATCAGTGGTTCCAAGCATAAGTAATTGTTTTGCATCATTAACAACACTAGTAAAAGATTTGTCCTTTGTAGGGACTATTTCTGTTGCTTTTTGGGTTTCAACTATCTCCATAGGCACCCCTTCATATTTTTGCAAAATCTTTTTGGTTATATCATTATCTACAACACTAGAATATACGTATATTCTCCTAGGCTGAAAATTATCTAAAGTTGTCATTTTTCTTCTACAAATTCTGTGTTATATCTCTCCTTTTGAGCAATTTGTTTTAAAATTTCAAATAACAAGTATCTATGGCAATTATTTTTTTCTTGATTAGTTTTTTCATAACAACATAAAATAATCTTTTCTAGCCGCGCTCTCTTTAACAGATTCCTAAAATCATCCGGCCTTTCTTTAAAATGCGCCCTTTGCTCATTCTTATAAATCTCCCTGTATTGTTCCCAACCCATCTCTTCTGCCTTGTACTGCCTTAATAGTTCTACTGAAGGTCCAAAAAAAGGCATTCTTTCGTATATTCGCGGGATGAAGGGAAGAGACTTTCTGCAGATTGCAATAATTGTTGCATCTGGGTCCTTTTCTTTTTTCATAAAATATGAAGTTGTTAGGTAGCCTGACATTTTCTCACCTTATAACCCATAACAATCATGGGTGTCATCTTTCTTTCGCTAGTACCGCCTTGATAATCCAAGGTAAACATCTGCTCGCATGAATGTGTTTTCGCATAACTTTGCATCATCTGGTTTAAAGCCTTAACTTGATCTTCAAAACCTGCTCTCTTCGCTCTTTCTTTTGATAATTCAGTTTCCTGTAAAGTGATATAAATAACAGCAGTATCTGCCAGCAAGTTATTCTCAAATAAAGCTCCTATTGCTCTTTCTTTGTCCTGGCTCAGGTGGCCAGTGAAGTCGTAGTTAACATAGTTGTATTTTCTATCATGCATTTGACTAACTTCTTTATCTAAACTGTTGTGGATTATCTCTATGCCCTTTAGAGCCTTTCCGTGCATTTTTCTTTGCTGTACTGCTTTCATCGCATTATAAACTCTTATAGCTCTCTCAATAATAGTGGATGAGAAACTATCAAGATTAAGCAATTCATAAACACTTAATAAACTCTGGAATCTTTCTGTTTCTAAACCTAAATAAGCAATACTAGTGTCTCCTAGAACTTTGGATGCTTCTTCAGCCATTATATCCCTTATTGCCCCCTTATCACTAGAGTGATACTGGGTAAAGCCAAATATCGAGGTATCATATGTCTTTTGTTTTTTGATTTTTGATAAATCATAAGCACTGAATTTTCCAGTCAATCTTCTTCCTCTAGTCTCTGTTGAGCCAATAAAATGTATAGGTCTGACAAATGAGTATTTTTCTTTTATATGCTTTGGCTGGTGTTTTACCCAGTCCATTACTGCTGCACTTGGAGAACTTGTATAAACAATCACCACCATTGATTCTAGATTATATCTTATCACACCATCTCTATTTTTAAATTCAAATTGCTCATCATGAAAATCATTTTGTCTAATGTTTTTTATAACTTCAATCAAAGAGCCATACCTTTGCTTTAATCTTTCTATTAAAAGTCCTGTCAACTCTCTCCCATTCTTCTTACCTTCCTCGCCTTGCCAAGTATTTTTAGGAGCCATTCCAAAATGCCATGGCCTTATTCCAGCATATTCTTTGCGAATTTCTTCATCAGGATTGCTTTGTAGCCAATCTGTAATTGCTGCGCTTGGGGAATTTGCATAAACATAACCTAGCATCGACAATAAATTGTATTCTATACCGCCTTCTTTATTTTTAAATTCAAACTGTTCATTATGAAAATCATCAAGTCTTATATTCTTTATAACCTCAATTAAAGAACCATATCTCTGCGTTAGCCTTCCTATTAACTTCCCTGTCAGTTCTCTTCCATTCTTCTTGCCTTCTTCACCTCTCCATGTATTCAAAGGAGCCATTCCAAAATGCCATGGCCTTATACCAGCATATTCTTTGCTAATTTCTTCATTAGGATTGTTTTGTATCCAGTCCATTACTGCTGTGCTTGGAGAATGTGCATAAACACAGGTTAACATTGACCATAGATTGTACCTTATTATGCCATCTTTATTTTTAAATTCAAGCTGTTCATTTAAAAAATCATCTTGTTTTATGTTCTTTATGACCTCAATAAAAGAGCCATATCTCTGCTTTAGCCTTTCTATCAGCTGTCCTGTCAGTTCTCTTCCATTCTTCTTCCCATCTTTGCCTTTCCATGTACCCTGAGGAACCATTCCAAAATGCCATGGCCTTATTCCAACATATTCTTTGCGAATTTCTTCATCAGGATTGCTTTGTAGCCAATCTGTAACTGCTGTGCTTGGAGAATTTGCATAAACATAGGTTAACATTGACCATAGATTGTACCTTATTATGCCCTCTTTATTTTTAAATTCAAACTCTTCATTATGGAAATCATCTTGTTTAATCTTCTTTATGACCTCAATAAAAGAGCCATATCTCTGCTTTAGCCTTTCTATCAGCTGTCCTGTCAGTTCTCTTCCATTCTTCTTGCCTTCTTCTCCTTTCCAACTACCTTGAGTAGTTTTTCCAAAATGCCAAGGTTTTATTCCAGCATATGCTTTGCGAATTTCTTCATCAGGATTGTTTTGTAGCCAATCTGTAATTGCTGCGCTTGGAGAATCTGCATAAACTCTAAGTAACATTTGTTCTAAATCATAGCTTATGACCCCATCTTTATTTTTAAATTCAAACTGTTCATTATGGAAATCATCTTGTTTTATGTTCTTTATGACCTCAATCAAAGAGCCATATCTCTGCTTTAGCCTTTCTATCAGCTGTCCTGTCAGTTCTCTTCCATTCTTCTTACCTTCCTCGCCTTGCCAAGTATTTTTAGGAGCCATTCCAAAATGCCATGGTTTTATACCAGCATATTCTTTGCGAATTTCTTCATCAGGATTGTTTTGTAGCCAATCTGTAACTGCTGCAGTGGGTGAACCTGCATAATCAGATAGTAACATCTGTCCCAGCTTGTATTCTATGACGCCGTCTTTATTTTTGAATTCAAACTGCTCATTTAAAAAATCATCTTGTTTTATGTTCTTTATGACCTCAATCAAAGAGCCATATCTCCGCTTTAGCCTTTCTATCAGCTGTCCTGTCAGTTCTCTTCCATTCTTCTTGCCTTCTTCTCCTTTCCATGTATTTAAAGGAACTCTTGCAAAATGCCATGGTTTTATTCCAGCATACTCTTTTCTTACTTCTTCATCAGGATTATTTTGTAGCCAATCTGTAACTGCTGTGCTTGGAGAATTTGCATAAACGTATTGCAACATCTGTATTGGGTTATATTTTACGACACCATCTTTATTTTTGAATTCAAACTCTTCATTATGGAAATCATCTTTTTTTATATTTTTTATAACTTCAATCAAAGAGCCATATCTCCGCTTTAATCTCTCTATTAATAAACCAGTCATTTCTCTTCCTAAAGGATTGCCATTTCTTCTATCTGCACTCCATATATTTAAAATATAATTAAAATGATAATCTTTTAAATCAAGCAAAAGTCCTTCTTGATGGATCCTGCTTAGTGCTGCATCTAAATCTGCATATCGAACTCGTTTTTTCTTATGATGCGCCCGTCTATCTAAATCTGGGCCTTCGTGTATTAATATAAAATCAACTATTTCATCCACTGTTTCTGAAGTTGGGCGTGATTTCATTAGTTTTCTACCTCTCTCACAACATCAATCGTCAATTTCACAATTGTCTTCGGCTTCAGTTGATCTTGCAAGAATGAAGGAATAATTATTATGTTCTGCCTTCCATGCTTGGCTATTCTTTTTGTCAGCACAAATTGTTTATTCTTCAATTTTAACCCCTGAATTATCCGTATGCCTATAGAACCCCTTTTGATGTATAAAATATACATCAAAAATACGAGGTCAATATTTAAATCTTTCTATTTGTAACTATTATTAAGTAAATACTAATTAAAACCGCAACCTTTATATACTATTAAATAGATAATTATTAAAAACATATCAAAAAATATAATAAAAACCATTTAAAATAATAGTATGGTAAAGATCCAAAAACTTCAGTCAGGGCAGTTAATAATAACGATACCTAAAGTGCTCGCTGAATATGAGCATCTGGACAAAGGCCAGGAAATTGAATTTGAAAAGCACAAAGATGGCTTTTTATTGAAAATAAAGAGGTAAGATGGAAAACATATTCCTTGATATCGGGGTAATAATAATTGTTGCGGCAGTTGGAGCCTTCTTGGCAAGGCTGATAAAGCAGCCTTTGATTCCTGCATATGTTATCGGGGGCATTCTTCTCGGCCCTGTTTTAGGGCTTATAGTGAACAACGAATCAATAGCAACATTATCAGAAATAGGCATTGCCTTCTTATTGTTCATTGTGGGCTTAGAGATGGATTTCAGGAAACTGAAAAACGTTGCGTTAGTATGCACAGCCGGCGGACTGATTCAGATGGCTGCATTGTTCGGCCTTGGATTTTTAATTGCATTTCTTTTCGGCTTTAAAAGCTTTGATCCTTTGTACCTGGGCCTGATCATAGCATTCAGCTCCACAATGGTTGTCATTAAATTGCTGGCTGACAAAGGCGAAATCGAAACTCTGCACGGCAGAATCATAATCGGAATCCTGCTTATGGAGGATGTTGTTGCAATATTCGCATTGTCATTAATACAGAATCTTGGCAATTTTGGCTTATATGACATTACAATCTCGACTTTGAAAGGAATAGCTGTTTTTGTGATTTCATGGATCGCAAGCAAATATATACTGCCTTACCTGTTCAAATTTGCTGCAAAAACACAGGAAATATTATTTTTAGGAGCATTGGCAACGTCATTTGCATTCTCAATATTGTTCAGCTATCTTGGGTTTTCAATAGTTATCGGAGCATTTACAGCAGGAATTGCGCTTGCAAATACAAATTATTCAATAGAAATAGCAGGCAAAATAAAATCATTGAAGGATTTCTTCTCCACAATATTTTTTGTTTCGCTTGGATTGCAGATATTGCCCGGAACAATAATGCCGATGCTGCCGCTTCTTATAGCATTGATCCTTGCAATAATAATCATCAAGCCCCTATTGACAATAACAATATGCAGCATTTTCGGCTATAAAAAAAGGCCGTCTTTCATTGCAGCAATATCATTGGCGCAGACAAGCGAATTCTCGCTGATAATAGTAATGCAGGGCGTATTATTGGGCCATATAAGCAATGCATTCTTTTCAATGGCGGTAGTGCTTGCAACTGCAACAATGCTTTTCACATCTTATTTCATAAAGTTTGATAATTTCCTTTACGAAAAAATCGGGCATTTGCTCAACTTTTACAGCGTATTTGTGAGATATGAAGAAGAGCCTGATAACATGACAGAGCATAATGATGTTGCGCTTCTGGGCTATGATAGGATAGGCTACAGCATACTCAAGAAACTGAAATTAATGGGATACAGGCCAATAATTGTTGATTATAATCCTGATATCATCAAAAGGCTGAAAAGCCAGAAATTTTCGTGCATGTATGGCGATGTCGGCGATTCAGAAACATTGGCAAAGCTTGGCTTCAGCCACATGAACATGATTATTTCGACTGTTCCGGACAAGTTTGACAACCTTCTTATCATAAAAAATGCAAGAGAATCGAATGAAAAGGCAATTATGTTTGTTACAGCAAATAATGTTGATGATGCCTTAGAGCTTTATGATGCCGGAGCCGATTATGTCATACTGCCGCATTTCCTTGGTGGAGAGCACGTTTCCCTGCTTATTGAGAAATTTTCAGCTGACTTAAGAAGCATTTTAGAAATAAAAATGAGGCACATAGAAGAGCTTAAAGAGAGAAAGAAACTGGGTCATGAGCATCCGGAGCATGCAAAATGAGCTTAAAAGACAAGGCCAGAAACATTGAAGCCACAGCGAGAATCGGCAAGAACGGATTGACAAAAGGCATTATAGCTGAGATTAAAAGGCAGCTTAAAGATAAAAAAATAATTAAAGTCAAGCTGCTGAAATCATTTATCGCTGGCAAGGATAAGAAAAGCATTGCAAAAGAAATTGCTGAAAAAACAAGCTCAGAAATTATGCAGATTATAGGATTCACAATCACTTTATATAAAAAATAATAAAACAAAACTATATAAACAAAAAAACAAACAACATTCAAGAGGAAAAATGGGATTTTACCGCGATCCAAAAACTGCATTGAGGCTGATAAAATACGGTTTTGTTAAAGATAAGTTTAAAGGCAAATATGAAAGATTCATAATAAGAAAAGATGATGACGCAGCAACTATAAATAAAAAAAGCAAGGAATTTGAAGTTTATCTTAAATCGCTTTCCGAAGAAGAGCGAAAGGCAGTTGAGGGCCATGCTGATGAGGAAGAATATGAGGAAGCATTATCTCCGCAAAAAAGCACAAAAATTGTACTTCAGCAAACAGGCTATCCTGCGCCGCCGCACCGCTATAAGCTGGTTTACGAGAAATTCAACCATTCAATAGAGGAGAGTTACTATTGGATTCTCAATTACATGAAATTTGATTACGGCTATCCCAAGTTCATAAAAATAATAGATGTTTTCACAGCATCAGAGCAGTCTGCATTTTTCGGAGTGGCGCAGCAAAGGCTTGGATTGCAGCAGGACAGGATAAGCGGACTGCTGGCAACAGTAGGGAAGCTTGTAAAGGATTTATTCCAGATGGTAAGGGAGATGAGGATAATAGATGAAAGGCTTGACCTTTACCGCGACAGCTATGGATTAAGGGGAGAAAAAAGCGAGGCAGCAGAGATAAGCTTAAAAGGTTACTGGATTGACTTGGTTGAAGGCGGGGCAAAGAATCCAGGATCTGTATTCGGGCTTGCGCGCGAGATTGGATTTACAACACTGCCTGACATCTTTTTTGCCGCTCCTACTGCATTGAAATCATTGGATGTTGATAAATATGTTGACAGCCTGCAGTTTAACAGGAAAGTAAAAGAAGTGCTGAAGAGAAAATTAAAAACTTACATTGAATGGAAGGAAAGAACTTTTCAGGAGCTGATGACAAGAAGGAGATTCACACTGCAGTATCTAAGGCAGCACAAGGATGTCATTGACATGTACATGTCCTGGGTCAAGCCATATCTTATTAATATTAAAAGATTGCAGCTTGACCAGAAAAAAGCTGAGACTGTTGATTTGATAAGCGCTTTTGAAGGGTCAGTAATTGAAATAGAGTTTATTGGAGTGAGGCCGTTCGGGAACGGCGTGAATTCCTGCGTAGTGCATAATTTTTATTTCAGGACAAGGCCGCAGATGAGCTATCAGCAGGAAGGCTATCAGAGGGGGCCAATACATGCAGGCCAATTATACTGGAGCATAAGGGGGTATGGATGGACAGATGAGCAGCTTGCAAATTATGAAAGGATGAGAAGAGAGGAGGATCTGGAGTTGTTGGGCGACATAGATTCATCTGTTAAAGCTGCGATGGAAGCATTAGGGGCAGAGCTGCAAAGATATTTAATAGAAGCAGGAGAAGAGATTCCGGAAGAGAAAAAAGGGCCGACAGAGAAGCCAAAGCTGCCGACAGCAGCTGAGCCGTTCACAGCATTATTCGGCGGATTTGGAGAGCTTTTCGGATCGCTTGGAAAATTGCCTACATCCGGCGGGAAGAAAAAAGGCCCGAAAGAATATGATGTTGAAAAAACACGCGACATAGCCCTCAAGCACAGCATAGGCGCAATATGGAACTGCTACAAGAACTTCAAGAAAGCGCATTCAATGCTTGCGTGGTAGATGAGTTGAGTTCTGATTGATTTGAAGGAGGGTTTGTTCGTTTAACAATTGTTAAAATTAATAAATTTGAAGTCCTACGATACGAAGAGAGCAGTTCATTTTCGAAAGTTTTATTAACTATGATACTTAAGATTACGATATATGTCAGAAGAAAAAAGAATTTACAAATGGTATTTGATATTATCAATAATATATTCATCTATTTCAATTTTGACTGGAATAATTTTTTTTATTCCTGATTTGCTTTTATCTATTGGATTAATATGGGTACCGATTATATTTATTTGGTTCATTTTAAACATAGTCATGTTCATATTAATCTTTGTTAAGAAAATTGAAAAAATTGCATTATTGCTTCCAGGACTTTATATTTTCGATCAAATATTTTCAGTAATCATAGGAGTAATATTAGGAATTGTTGCAGTTGCAAAAGGCGTAAATCCAATTGTAATGGCTACAGGTCCTCTTGCAGTAATTTTGGGATTAATATTTCCAGTAATTATATTAATAATAGCGATCAAATTTATTTTAAGAAAATAATTATCTTAATGAACTGCCCTTTGATTCTTGTTCTTGATGTATCGCTGTCGCTCATTCGAGGAAACGGACTTCAAATTTACTCTTCTCGTTTCACTCGTCGGTAAACCCCACTTCGCAAGGTTGACGATTTTAACAGAACCCAATGTTTAAACAAACAACCATCTGGGCCATCTGAAAAAACCTCAGCCTTTTGGAAACAACTCTCAAAAACATAAAGTTTAAATATAACTTATATCAATATAGTCTATGGTGATATAACATGGCAACAACGATCGCTGTGAAAGAGGAAACATTTAGCATATTGAAGATGATGAAGGAAGAGACAAACAGTGAAACCTACGATGAAACAATAATCAAGCTCGTGGCTGAGGTAAAAAAGCCCAAAAAATCATATTTCGGAAAATTCAAAGGATTAGGCGAGTTTAAGAGGGAAGAAATTGACCGCTTTGCTTGATTCATGGTGCTGGATCGAATATTTCAACGGAACAGATGCAGGAAAAAAGATAGCTGAATATATTGATTCAGACAAAAGCCTGTTTATTAGCGTCATAAATCTTGCAGAAGTATACAAGTATGCTTTATCCAGGAAAAGCGAAAAAGATGCCGATATGATTGTTTCTATGATGATGTCGAGATGCTTTATACTGCCGGTAGAAGCTAAAACCGCCCTGAATGCAGCTAAACTAAACTGGGAGAAAAAATGGGGATTAGGAGATTCTTTGATATACATAACTGCAAAAGCTCATAACCTGCAATTAATCTCAGGTGATCAGCATTTTAAAAACCAGGAAAACATCATTTATATTGAAAAGTAATCCATAAAGGTTATAAAAACAAAAATTATTAACAATAAAAATGGCAAAATTAGATGAATTAAAGGCATTGTCCCCGCAGGAAAGAATTAGAAAGTTAAAAGAGCTGGAAGAAGAGAGAAAGAACGAGATAGAACAAGCTGAAAAACTAATAAAGGAAAGCAATGTGGAGATCGAGGAAGAAAGAAAAGAGCTTGAGAGAATACCGATTCCGCAGCTCAAGACAGTAGACATACAGGGATTATTTACTGCTGAAGAAAGAGAGATATTCAAGGTCAAAAGATTTGTTGAAGGAAAAGGCTCTTTGGAAGATGAGCTTAAGGAAAAAGAATCAAAAAGGCTGGAAGAGACAGTAAGAGAAGAAGCGGAAAGAAAAGAGAAAGATGGATTAGATCGTGAAAGATTGGGCCAGACTTATCAGATTGTCAAAGATATGTTTGAAAAGGCAAGAGAAGAGCATTATCTGAATCCGCAGGAAAGGGCAACATTTTATCAGGGAGTGAGAGATATAAACGAGGCAGCGAAGCATTATGCCAATGAGAACCATGAAGTTGCTCATATCCGCGATATTGTGAGCGGAGAAGCTGAAGGATTGAGAAAGTATATGGGATTGAGGGATTAAAATGGAATTTGCAAGGCCATATTACAATACAATGGATCGCAGCTATTTCGGCCAGTCAAAGGATATTGAAAGCCCTGTTATCGGAATAGCAGATTTAGGAGCAACTGTGACAGAAGGAAGAGCCGGAGGAGGAACATTTCTGCAAAGTTTTCAGGCAGCAATAAGAGAAGGAGCTGGCCAGGTAGAGCTTGCAACGCAGATGGAAGGGGCAGAGCCAGGCACTGGAGCAGAGTCATACGGCAAAGAAGCAAGGCAGGAGCTAAAAGATTTAGCAATCGCCAACCAAGTTAGAATAACGAGCATTCATGCTCCGCACCAAATTGGAAATTTATCAGGATTTGACCCGCAGCGCGGGTTTAATGACGAAGTAAGAAAGACTGCTTTAGAGGAAGTAAAGAAGGCAATAGAATTTGCATCTGATGTCGGCGGCCAGGCAGTTGTTGTTCATACTGGCGAATACCAGAGGCCGTTTTCCGACCAGGAATGGAATAAGATGGGGGAGTTTAGAGGTTATGATGAAGAAGCAACAAGAGCAACAGTTTGGATGGTTGATGACAGGACAGGCCATGTGCTTGGTGATGTCAAGAGGAGCCAGGTTGTTTACGAGCCTGTTTATAAGACAGCTGAAACTAATGGATTTGTTGGTAAGGTAGACCCAAAAACAGGCCATGTTTTCAGAAAAGACGATTGGGTTGATATGCGTGGCACTTGGCTTGATCCAACCAAGGCAGAGGATTTATTCAAAAGAGTCCCGATATGGGATGAAACCAGATCAAGATTTGAAACCAAAAGATTGACATGGGATGATTTTGTAAAAAGAGCAGAAGAATGGACTATAGAGCATCCTGGTGATAAAAAACTGCCAGAAGAGATGTTCTATAAAACGCAGCTTGAAAACCAGATGCTGCAGGCAAGGGGCTCTTCATTGTATCATGCACAATTTTACGAGCGTTATAAAAAAGACAGGGACAGGGCATTGAAAGCCTTGGAGTACTATGAAAAATTAGAATCAAATATTCCTGAAGATGAAAAATGGAAGATAATGAAAGAAATGGGAGGCGAACTTGGCGGCTTAGTTCCTCCTGAAGTTAAAAAACCGAGCGAATGGCTAAAGGAAAACATAAACCAACTTGAGAAGCATCTTCAATTTACGCATGAATCATCTGCTTCTGCTGATGCTCAGGCTGACTTGATTCAGGAGCAGTTAAAACACGTCTTGCCCGTCAATAAATATGCAATTGAGCAGTCATTGAAATCTTATGCGCAGGCAGGGATTTATGCAATGCAGCAGAGCACTGAGAAGCATCTGAAGAACGATGTTTTTGTTGCGCCAGAGCATATTTTCCCAGAGATGGGATATGGAAGCCATCCTAAAGAATTGATACAGCTTGTTAAAGGCGCAAGAGAAAAAATGATTGAGTTTCTGACGGAAAAAAAGATTTCAGATCCAGAAGGCCATCGTGATAGGGAAGGCAATATAATTATGGTTGAAAATCCCTATTTCAGGGGCATTTCAAAAGAACAAGCGACAAAAGAAGCTGAGAATCATATTAAGGCAACACTTGATACGCAGCATTTGGGTATGTGGTGGAAATATTTCCAGCCAAAGCCAGGCGAAACCAATGAACAGACTAGAAAAAGATTTGACAGCTGGTATATGGACCAGATAAAAGAATTGGAAAAAGAAAAGATATTAGGCCATGTTCATATTGTTGATGGCTTTGGAAGAGGGCACACACATTTGCCAGCAGGGCAAGGATTAACTCCAATACAGTCTGCAGTAGAATATCTAATGAAAAAAGGCTTTAAGGGAACGCTTGTCAGCGAGGGATTTGCTGAAGGCGGCAGAAGGCAGCTGACAGAGTCATGGAGATTGTTCGGCAGCCCTATTTACGGCGCAGTTGGTCCTATGAGAGGAGGATCAACAACAAAATGGAGTGATGTGGAGAATTCTTATTTCGGGAAAACACAGACGCCATATTATGTGTTTGGAGCTTACTCGCCCTCAAATGACTGGACATTATGGACTCAGGTGCCGCTGGAGTAAATTCTTAATGGAAAACAAGATAACCAACGATAAACTAAGCAAATACTTTGACATCACAGGCAGGGCATTGAAAAAGGTAAAAATAGCCAAAGAGAGGAAGATCAGCTGGAAAAGCTCTGCTGAGGATTTTCTTGACATGGCCCAGAGATATTATGACGATGCAAAACATTTCAAAGAGAAAGGCGACATTGTGAATGCATTCGCCTGCCTTAATTACGCGCACGGCTGGCTCGATGCCGGCGCAAGGCTGGGCTTATTTGATGTTGATCATGACTCTTCCCTTTTTACTGTGGATTGAAATCTTTTCGTTTCTTATTTTTCTTTGCCTGAAAAAGAAAAAAGAATATACTGTGTTCATTATAGGCTCGCTGCTGACTATTTTGAAAAACAGCCCGTCATAAGATGTCTTTTCAACAGGCCTTGTTTCCTTTATTTTTAACAGCAGTATCAACGCAAACAATCTTACTATTCCTGAAATTATGAAAACTAAAAGATAGCTTGACCAGAACATATTGTTCAGCCTTATTGTATAGCCGCCAATAAGAGAGCCAAGAAGCATTGTTGTTCCGCTAAGCACATTATAATAAGACAGTGATTTTATCCTTGTATAAGGTAGAGTTGAATCAAAGATATAGGTGGCAGACGCTGTATCCATGCCCGACCATACAAATCCGCTATAAATCTGTATTATTGCTAGATACCAAAAATTTTGGGAGAAAAACCACAGAACAGGCACAACAGGCATCATGACGCCTGCCAATATCAGGGCTTTTTTAGAGCCATAGGTGTCAATATGCTTGCCCCATACTGGTGTGAATAAAAATTTTACAAGAATGGCTGTCGCGTTTATGGCAGTGAATTGCAAGTAATTGAACTTTAACTCGTAAAGCATGTATGGGGTGAAGAATGGGCCTGCAATAAATACGCCAAAATTCAGCAAAGCGATGTATAACGCAAAATTTTTGAAGTTCTTGAACTGGCTTTTTTTGAATATCTCAAAAAAGCCAACATCTCTTTCTCTTGACACGGCATAATGCGGCTCATATTGCTTTGACAGAAGATGAGAGGACATTAATCGCGCAAGCAATGCTATGAAAAAGATTATTGCGTAGCCTGTAAACTGCCTCATGCTGCCGTCTGAGAAACGATAGAGTATATATCCTCCTGCAGTGAAAGACAGCAACATGCAAATATTTATCAGCCTATTCCGTATTCCAAAAAAAGAGCCTTTTGTGCTGCTGTCAACAAGGTTGCCCATCCAGCTGTTCCATGCCGGGCTTCCAATCGCGCCAAAAATAAAATAAAGGCATACAAAAAATATAAGGTACTGGATTTTCACATGAGGAATAAAAAAGGCAAATATTATCGGTAGGTGCATTAAGGCCTGAAGCACAACATTTACAACTACAAATTTTTTTCTTGATTTGAAAAATTCAAGCAGCTTCAATGTAAAAAGCTGTGAAACTGAACCTAAGAACTGGGGCAGAGATCCAAGCAGGCCGATCTGGACATTGTTTGCATTGAGAAAAACAGCAAATGCGCCGAAGAACGATTCTCCGAAGCCAGCCATTATCGACCAAAAGGATCCCTCTGTTATCGAATAGCTTAGGCTTTTCTTGACTTCTCTGTCTAGGTTGATTGGTTTTTTTAGCATTTTGAGAAGCTGGGCTAGTTATAATTACGCAGTTCAACTAAATTCGCTTTATAGCCCTTATTTTCAACTATCCTCTTGAATAAATCTTCTTTCTGCGGATGAACTAATACAAAAGAGTCACCATTTCTCTGTTTTAAATATGAACAGAGGGCTTCCTCCAGCAATATTGTTATATCGCCCACTTCCGCAATAGCAGTTGGAACACTGACTGCAACTATCCTGTGCGATGAATTTATTCTCATCTTGATGAACAAGCCAGTATCATCTATTCCAAAAATATAGCCTTTGATTTTTCCAGCGGTTAACATGTCATGATACTCACTATTGTGGGATGTATTTGAGCCGACGACATCACATCTTATGCGCTCAGTAAGCAAATAATTCACCATTTTCATTTTCTCCCATAGTTGAAAAACTTCTCTATTGAAACATCCTCTGATGAGTAATTGCCCAGCCTTGGATGCGCTTCCTTCACGTTGCTTTTCGGAACATATCCTTCATCGCTGGCTGCTTTTACTGCAGGCGCTGATGATTCAATCATGCTTGCCTGCCTGGGCTGCTCCAATGCGGCATTCCGCCTGTCATTCCTTAAGTTTCTCACTTCATCCTGAAGCATTGAAACTGTTGTTTTTAATGCTGCAATCTCCTGCTGCAATTTCTTGCTGCCTATATCCATTAACAGCTGGAATTTCTGCTCCAATAAATATGTGTCTTCCATTCTTCCCTCAGCTTCAGATTAATTTGTTCGAAAAGTTTTCCTTGATGAACTGGACCATTATCTCATTGCCTGCTAAAGTGTAAGCTTTCAAAGCAGTTGCTATCAGCCCTTCTTTCAGGCATGTGTCTCCCAATGAGCTGAGCTTTGCCTTGTCTCCTGAAAGCTCGTATGCTTTTGCAGCCAATGCAATCTGCCTGTCTTCAAGGCATTTGTCGCCAAGCTCCACTAGCTTGTTTTTGTTGCTTATTGCATTAAAGACTTCAAGCGCATAATCCCATTTTCCTTTTCTAAGGCAGTCATCGCCTACAGATGCCAGCTTGTCAACATCATTCAAAATCCTGAATGCCTTTATTGCATCCGACATATGGCCTTCACTAAGGCATTTGTTGCCTGTCTTCATCAATTTATCATGGTCGCCAGAAAGCCTGTATGCGTCAATAGCATCAGAGAACAGCCCTATTTTTTCATAGTCCTCGCCTATCTCAACAAGCTTTTTCCTGTTGCCTGACAAGATGAACACTTTAATCGCTTCAGGCACTTTGCCTTTTCTCAGATATTCATCGCCAAGCGCATTCAGCAATCCTAGTTTCATTTCATTGCTGAACATTGATAAATTAAGATTGTCTACGCCTTTGTCTATCAATGCCGGAACCAGTTTCTTGAAATTCGACAGATCTTCCTTCGGCATTACTAATTGGTTTTTTTCAACCATTTCAGTAACCATTTTTTTAATTATTTTTTCATCGCCCATGTTCTCGCCCCTCTTTGCAGTTTAATATGTCGGAAATATAACATCAGTCTATGATTGATGTTATATTTCCGAGCATGCTCAAAAACCACCTGATACGGTGGAATTTAGCAACATGCCACCCATCTGTGATGGGTGGTTTTTGACATATTTAAATAAATAAAAAAAATTAAATCATCACATCAACTCAATTCCAAGCTCCTCACTCATCCTTTTTGCCATTTGCTGCTTTGTTTTCCTGTCAACTTTGCCGATTATCCATGGAGAATGAACTCCTGTTATTATTGTCATCACAGTTATTTTGCCTTTCATTGCATCGCTAACTCTTGCTCCCCAGATGACGTTTGCGTCTTCATCAAGCGTTTCTGTAACCATTTCGCCAATTCTGCTTACTTCATCCAAAGTCATATCCGGGCCGCCTTCAATATGTATCAAAGCGCCTGTTGCACCCTTGTAGTCTATTTCCAATAATGGGTTGGATAATGCTCCTTTGACTGCTTCATCCACTCTGTTGTTTGTGTCTGATGCGCCTACACCAATTGCTGCAACCCCTCCATTGCTCATTATTGCCTTGACATCTGCGAAATCCAAGTTAACTAAGCTGGGAATAGCAATTGTTTCGACTATGCCCCTGATCATTGTGCTTATCAATTCATTTGCAACTGCAAATGCCTGCTGTATAGGCAGGTTGCCTGCAATCTGAACTAGCCTGTTGTTATCAATCACGATGACTGTGTCGCAAGACTGCCTTAATTCCTGCAGCCCGAATTCTGCCTTGTCAATTCTTGCTCTTTCTATCTTGAATGGCATGGTTACTGTGCCGATTACAATTGTGCCTGCTTCTTTTGCAACTCTTGCTACAACCGGCGCTGCTCCTGTTCCTGTTCCGCCGCCCATTCCTGCGCAAATGAAAACCATGTCCGCACCAGTTAACACTGATTTTATCTCATTCAATGTTTCCTGCGCAGCAGCTGCTCCTTTTTGAGGAAATCCGCCGCAGCCTAAGCCTCGTGTTACACCAACGCCAAGCAAGAACTTCCTGTCTGCTTCAGAAATATCCAAATGCTGTTTGTCTGTATTTACAGCAATAACTTCGGCTCCCTTGACTCCTTTTTTATAGAGCCATGAAACCATATTGTTGCCCGCTCCACCTACGCCTATAACTTTTATATTTGCGTTCCCGACTTCTAACTCCTCCATTTTTTCACCTCGATTTTTTATGCTATCGTTTTAGTTTTTTGTTGTTGATCAAGAGAATAATTGCGTGAGCTGTGATGTGCGTTATTTGGTGAGGGATAATATGATTTGAATTTTGATTTTCGAAATCTATAGATATCATAACTAGTATATAAATGTTACGTTTTTGTATACTGGTATATCAAATGATGAAATGACTGATATTGGGTTTTTTGGCCTGTTGTTATATTTTGTTTATGGGTTTGGCATAAAAGAAATGCCGATCATTGTAACAAATACAATAGAAATCATTCTGGCAATTTCGTTAGTAATCGCTAAATTAATTTACAAATAGAGCAGTTTTACTCAGGAAATCCTCGGATAAGTTCCCGGCTGCATAAACACTTTTTCTATTTTCACGGCAACGCCTTTATCTTTTTTCATAATCTCCTCAGAATTCATCTTTGCTGTGCCGATCGCCACTAATTCATTTTTTAAAGTCATTACAGCTACCATATCGCTGAAAATTATTTGGTCATTTAATTTGCTTATTCCTGGGATTTTCAGGTCTGAGCCGTGGCACAGGCTGTCGACTGTTGTATCCAATACCCATGCTTGCGGGATATGAGAAACAGCATGTTCAATCGTAAGTATTATTTTTCTGATGAATTTATCATTGCCATCATTTTTGTAATAGTAAAATGCATCAGTCAGGTCATGCAATGTGGATAAGCTTTCATCCTCTTTGAAAGGCCCGGCTTTTGTCCTTCTTAACTCTGCCATATGCGCTCCGCAGCCAAGTTTTTTTCCGATATCGTCGCATAACTTTCTTATATATGTTCCTGCCTGGCAGCCGACTATGAACAAAACATCCTGATCCTGGATTTCAAGAATTTCCAAATAATATATTTCTCTTGTTCTCTCAACTCTTTTAACAGCGCTCTTTATCGGAGGCAGTTGCCTTATCTTTCCAAGAAAATCATCTAAAACTTTTCTTAATAATTTTTCTTCTATTTGTTTATGGATGTGCATAAGGCAGATATATTCTTTTCCTGCAGGCAATAATGTCTGCACAATCCTTGTTGCCCTGCCTAAGGCAACCGGAAGAATGCCTGTAACAGCAGGATCCAAAGTTCCAGAATGCCCTGACTTCGAAATCCCTAAAATCTTTTGGACATAAGCTGAAACCTGGTGCGATGTAGGCCCTTTTGGCTTGTCTAAGTTAATTATCCCATATTCTATGATGTCTTCTGTCTTTCTTTCTTCAGGAGCGCAGCCGTATTTTTCAGAAGTTTCAGATGGTTTTTTGATTAAGATCTTGTATTCTATTAATTCGAACGGCAGCTTGTTGATCATATCTTCAGAAAATGCCTTTTCAAATAAAAAGGTATTGGTTTTATATTGAGATTATTCGGCAGTAGTCACAACAGCAAAATTTATAAATAACACTTTATTTTCAGAGCCAATGGCAATCGTAAAGACACTTTCGGTTGAAAAACAAGATAAATTGGAAGACGGCCTGCTTAAGGTAGACATAGGAACTCCAGGAGAACATTATGTTGACTTTTCTGTATGCAGCAAGATGGTGGGGAGCGAATCAAAAGCATTTTCAGATCTTTCTGAACAAGACAAATTAAACGAGGATTCAATCAAACTGACGAATGGAGAATATTTTCCCATCAAAAATCTAGGGGAAATCGAGACAATTACTGATATTGATGTATACCCAAAAGATTCTGATGATGAGCATTTTTTTGGTTACGGCCGAGGGTGTTTTGTTGCAACTGTTGTATATAGAAGTGCAAAACATCCAAATGTTCTAAGACTTCAAGAATTTAAACGTGATGTTTTAATGCATATTTATGGTGGAAGGATGTTTGTAAGCGCATATTATAGCGGCGCAGGAAAAGGGATTGCTCATTTTATCGAAAAACATCTGCCTTCTTCGATCCCAGTAATCCGCAAATGCCTTGATTTTGTGGTTGATGCCTATTCAAGAAAAGGACAAGATCTCAAAAAATAAATTTATTCCTCTTCATCCTCGTCTATTTCTTTGTCTTTTTTCTTTTTTTTCTTAAGCTCTTCTTCTGATTCTTCCTCTTCGGTTTCTTCTATATCTTCAAGCTCTTTTTCATCTTCTTCTGATCCTTCCTTTTCAGAATCCTCATCAGTTTCTTCCACATTTTTTGTTGTTTGATCGTCTTCGCTTTCAGACTTTTCCTCTTCGGTTTTTTCTTTTGACTCTTCTTCATCGCCTTCGTCAGATTCTTCTTTGTTTTCTTTTTCTATTTCTTCTTCAGACTCTTCTGTTTTTTCAGCCTCGCTTTCTTTCTCTTTTTTTTCATCATAATCTTCAAATTCTTCTTCAGTTTCTTCATCTTCTTTTGCCATATTAAAAACCTCCATTAACGATAAAGCAAAATAACTTCTATAGTTTAAAAACATTTCTGAAAATTGTTGCTAGATTAAATGCCAATATTCCATCCAGTCTTTGACTGGCGGTTTGTAAGCGAAACAACCCATCATGAATATTTGCATTCTTAGAAACCCGACCGAGCGAACGGAGTGAGCGAGCAATCCCCTCATCTGTGATGAGGGGTGTCGGGTTTCTCTTGAAAATATAAAAATAAAAATTAAGCAAAAACCAACGTCAAAGCTTGGCTTTTCCGAGGTTTTTTAAGCAAAAACTATTTAAATCAAATAATAAATCTGTGGCTGGGGTAAAGCAATGGTCAAAATAGGAATTATTGGCGGCTCTGGGCTGGATGATCCAAAGATATTGAAGGATGCAAAAGAAATAGAAGTTATTACTCCTTATGGCGAGCCTTCTTCTCTGCTGACAATCGGGACTATAGATGGAGTTGATATTGTGCTTCTTGCAAGGCATGGAAGGCAGCATACTATTCCGCCAACTCAGGTTAATTTCAGGGCAAACATTCATGCGCTAAAAGAGCAGGGTTGCACTCATATATTGGCAACAACTGCCTGCGGCTCTTTGAGGGAAGAGATTAACAGAGGAGATTTTGTCATTCTCGACCAATTCATAGATTTCACAAGGCACAGAAAGATAACCTTTTATGAAGAATTTGAAGCAGGCATAGAGAATGCAAAACATACTTCGATGGCAGATCCTTTTTCAGAAGAATTAAGGGAAAAATTAATAGAAACAGGAAGAGAATTAGGCTTGAAAATACATGAAAAGGGAACTGTTGTTACAATTGAAGGCCCAAGATTTTCAACAAGGGCAGAATCCAATATGTTCAGGATATGGGGGGCAGATGTGATAAACATGTCAGTTGCTCCTGAAGCGATACTTGCAAATGAAGCAGGAATTCCCTATGCTGTTGTTGCTATGTCAACTGATTATGACTGCTGGAAAACAGATGAAGCGCCGGTTGAATGGCATGAGATATTGAAGGTTTTTGAAAAAAATGTTGAGAACGTAAAAAAATTGCTGTTGAAAACAATACCCAAAATAAGGTGAGAAAATGACTGTTGAAGAATGCATTGAGAAAGAAATCAGCATCAAACCAACATCTTTTACTATTCCGCTGTCCGTTGATGAAATCTCTTCTGACTTAAAGTCAGAATTTAGTCATATGTTGATAATTACTGTTGACAATTCACTTATCGTGAGAACAGATGAGCCGCCGGAAGCAGGGGGTGTTTATTGCATTCTAAGAAAAGAACATGATGATGTTTATTCCTTCCCTTCTAATAAAAAATCTGAAGAAATAATGAATAAAAAACTCAAAAGCATAGAAAGAAGGATCGAACTCAAAGAACCACCGAATGATGAAGAGTGTGAGCGTTATGGACAATATTAAATCAAAAATCCGCACAATTCCGCATTGGCCTAAGCAGGGCGTTATGTTCAGGGACATTACAACACTGCTGAAAGATGCCCAGGGATTAAAAGATGTGATCAAAGAATTTGTTGAAAGATATAAAGATGCCAAAATAGATGTTGTTGCCGGGATTGAAAGCAGAGGATTTATTCTTGGCGGCGCAGTTGCGCATCAGCTTGGCGTCGGATTTGTTCCGATAAGGAAGAAAGGAAAGCTGCCTGCAGAGGTTGAAAGGCTGACTTATGACACAGAATACAGCACTGACACAATTGAAATGCACAAAGACGCAATAAAAGAAGGCGATAATGTGCTGCTTATAGACGATCTGATTGCTACCGGGGGTACAGCTCTTGCAGCATGCAAATTAATCGAAAAGCTCGGAGGAAAGATCGTAGAGTGCGCCTTCATTGTTGATCTTCCTGAATTGAAAGGCAAGAACAAATTGCTGGAAAACAATTACAAGGTTTTCAATCTGGTGGAGTTTGAAGGGGAATAAATTGGAAGAAAATAACGCATTAGTTGTATTCCAAGGAAAGCAGATAAGAAGAATCTGGCATAATGATGAATGGTGGTTTTCCGTAGTTGATATTATAGGCATTTTAGCTGAAAGTGAAGATCCAAGAAACTATTGGAAAGTGCTTAAACACAGATTGAAGGAGGAGGGCAGTGAGGTGGTTACAAATTGTAACCAACTGAAATTACCTGCATCTGATGGCAAGTTCTATGAGGGTGACTGCGCAAATACGCAGACAATATTCCGCTTAATCCAGTCAATCCCTTCTAAAAAAGCAGAGCCGTTTAAGCTTTGGTTAGCAAAGGCAGGCTATGAACGAGTGCAGGAAATAGAGAACCCAGAGCTTGCCCAGAAACGAATGAAGGAAATCTACAAAGCTAAAGGCTATTCTGATGATTGGATTGAAAAAAGAGTAAGGGGAATTGCTATAAGAGACGAACTCACAGATGAATGGAAGAAAAGAGGGGTGGAAGCTGACAGGGAATTTGCTATTTTAACGGCAGAGATCTCAAAAGCAACTTTTGGAATGACGCCAGGCGAATATCAAAAGCTCAAAGGGCTGAAAAAAGAGAATCTTAGGGATCATATGAATGATCTGGAGCTTATCTTTACAATGCTTGGCGAGAGGGTTACTACTGAAATTACAAGAAATAAAGATGATGAGGGTTTTCCAGAATGCAAAGATTCTGCAAAAGAAGGCGGAGAGGTTGCGGGCAACGCCAGGAAGGATGCTGAAAGAAAGATAGGCAGATCAATCATTTCAGGTGAGAATTACCTTTCTGCAACGGAAAAAGACAAAAGAAAAAGGATTGAAAAGAAAGAACAAATTACTGGAAAATAATTACAAGGTTTTCAATCTGGTAGAGTTTGAAGGAGAATAAGCAATTTAATTTAAATCATTCAAAGTTATTTTTGCGATATATATTATTCAAAGCACAAAACTTTAAATATGGCTTGATGTTGGTTTTTGTAAGAGATCATTAATAAATACCAGTAAATCACTTGAAAAGAGGGGGAAAGATGAAGCAAGAGGATGATAGCAAGGCAGTTTCTAAGAAAGTAACAAAGATAATAAAGAGAGACGGCAGTACAGTTGATTTTGACAAGACGAAGATCATAACAGCAGTCTTCAAGGCAGCGCAGTCTGTTGGCGGAGAGGATCGCGCAACAGCTGAAAAGCTTGCTGATGAAGTTGTCAATGTTCTTGATGACCAGTACGATGGCAAAAGAATTCCCCATGTTGAGGAAGTGCAGGACATTGTAGAAAAAGTTCTTATTGAGCAGGGCCATGCGCAGACTGCAAAGGCATACATTCTCTACAGGCAGAAGCATAAAGAGCTTAGGGAAGCGAAGTCAATGATAATGGGCAAGGAAGTTGAAACAAAGCTTTCTGTCAATGCATTGCAGGTTCTTAAGGAGCGCTATTTATTGAAAGACAAAAGCGGCGCTTTAATAGAAACTCCAGATGAATTGTTCAGAAGGGTTGCAAAGAATGTTGCGCAGGCAGACAAGCTTTATGATAAAGATGCAGAGCTAAGCAAAACAGAGGAAGAATTCTTTCAGATGATGTCAAATCTTGAATTTTTGCCGAATTCACCGACATTGATGAACGCTGGAACAAAATTGCAGCAATTATCTGCATGCTTCGTTCTTCCTGTCGGCGATTCTATTGAAGAAATATTTGAGACTGTAAAGAATACTGCCGTGATCCATAAATCCGGCGGCGGAACAGGATTTTCATTTTCAAGATTAAGGCCGAGAAACGATCTTGTAATGTCAACCAAAGGAGTTGCATCCGGGCCATTGTCTTTCATGCGCGTATTTGATGTTACAACAGAGGTTATAAAGCAGGGCGGAAAACGTCGCGGAGCTAACATGGCTATTTTAAGGGTTGACCATCCCGACATTATTGACTTTATAACTTCCAAAGAAAAACTGAATGCACTGAATAACTTCAACATCTCTGTTGCATTGACTGACAAGTTCATGAAGGCTGTTGAAAAGGATGAGGAATATGAATTAATAAGCCCTCATGACAATTCTGTTGTCAAAAGGCTGCCTGCAAGAAATGTTTTTGATCTGATTGTTTTGATGGCGTGGAAGAACGGCGAACCTGGAATAATTTTCATTGATGAAATCAACAGGGCTAATCCGACGCCAAAAATCGGTGAGGTTGAAAGCACTAATCCTTGCGGTGAGCAGCCATTATTGCCTTACGAATCGTGCAACCTCGGCAGCATAAATCTCGGCAAATTTGTTGAAAATGAAAAAATAAACTATGACGCATTAAGGGAAACTGTAAAAAAAGCTGTGCATTTCCTTGACAATGTTATTGATATGAACAGATTCCCATTAAAGAAAATCGAAGACATGACAAAAGCCAACAGGAAAATCGGATTGGGTGTCATGGGGTTTGCTGACATGCTTTTCCAGCTGAACTTCGCCTATAATTCAAAAGACGGCGTTGAGACAGGAAAAAATATAATGAAGTTTGTATGTGATGAAGCAAGAAAAATGTCTGAAGAATTGGGCAAAAAAAGAGGATCTTTCCCTAACTTCAAGGACAGCATCTGGGCTTCAAAATACAAGACAATGAGGAATGCTACTGTCACAACAATCGCGCCAACCGGAACATTAAGCATGATAGCTGACTGCAGCTCGGGAGTGGAGCCATTGTTTGCAATATCCTTTGTTAAAAGGGTGATGGACAACAGGGAACTGGTTTATGTGAATGCGCATTTTGAGAATTATGCAAAGAAAGAAGGGTTTTACAGCGAGGAGCTGATGAAAAGCATTGCCAATAAAGGATCAATACATGACGTCAAGGAGATTCCTGAAGAGGGAAGAAGAATATTTGTTGTAAGCCATGACATAAGGCCTGAGTGGCACGTCAATATGCAGGCCGCTTTCCAGGAGCACGTAGACAATGCTGTGAGCAAGACAGTTAATTTCCCGAATTGGGCGACAACTGAAGATGTAAAAACAGTTTACCTCACTGCTTACAAGCTCGGCTGCAAGGGCATTACAGTTTATAGGGATGGAAGCAGGGAAAATCAAGTGCTGAACATAGAGATAACAAAAAAAGAAGAGGACGGAAAGAAGAAAGGCAAGTTTTTAGAGAAATGCCCTGAGTGCGGCAGCAAGATGAAGATCGAAGAGGGCTGCTCATCATGCCCGCAATGCGGATATTCAATTTGTAGCTTATAAGAACAAATTAAATTTCGAATATTATTGTCGCGATAAACCAAAAAATCCAGCCAACCATGGTGCCTACGGACAAAACAAGTTTTGTCCTACTCGGGTTTCCCGTAGGGAGCAACCCCTCCCTCGTAGGCACCATGGCTGGATTTTTTATTCGAGGAAAAACACCACCACTGGCGCAGGCGAGACGGGGGTTGTCCCTTACGGGGTGGCTCGCAGGACATTTTTGTGAGAAAATGTCCGTCTGCTGCCAGTTGTGGTGGTGTTTTTCTATGATGGGATTATTCATTAGCAACTTTACTTAATACACAATGCCAACAAACAGGCTTGGACTGGTCCAGGTTTACACAGGAAATGGAAAAGGGAAGACAAGCATTGCATTAGGCATTGCGTTGAGGGCTGTTGGGCAGAATTTAAAAGTTTATATTGTGCAGTTTCTTAAAGGAGGAGCTTATACAGGCGAATTCATAGCAGCTACTAATTTTCTGCCGCAGCTCAAGATAAAGCAGTTTGGGAAGCACTGCGTGAAAGAGAAGAAGCAGCTGAAGCTTGAAGGAGCAAACGGATTTCCGCATCTGAATTATATAAGGGAAGATGTTGACTGCGGGGAGTGCAGGGAGTGCTTTCTTGATGACAGCGAGCAGAAAATGCTCGCAATAGAGGCATTTGAGCATACGAAAGGCGTTGTCAATTCAGGCGATTATGATCTTGTTGTTCTCGACGAGATAAACAACTGTATGGACAAGGGATTGGTGAATGTGGATGCTGTTCTGGAGCTGATAAAAAACAAGCCATCCAATGTAGAGCTTGTCCTGACAGGAAGGAATGCGCCGAAAGAGATAATTGACATTGCAGATCTTGTTACTGTGATGGATGAATTGAAGCATCCGATGCAGAGCGGAGTTGTAGGAAGAAGGGGAGTGGAATACTGAAAAAAGAAAAGTTTAAAAAGCACGCTTCACTGGTTCATCTTATGTACACAAAAAAGGATCTTATAAGGGTTTTAAAGCAGGATATCAAAACAGAGATAAATGCGATTAACTTCTATGTTGATAACATTGATGACTTAAATTATGGCAAGAACTACAAGCTTGTAAATGAGCTGCTCTTTGGTTCGATGACGCATTTAAGGATTGTTGCAGAGGAGCTTTGCAGGCTGTGCAGGAGCTCTTCAGCAAAAGCGCTGAAAGCAGCCATTGAAAGGGCAGTTAAAGAGGAAGAGGGAATGAGGGCAATTTACGAGTATGAGAATAACAGGACTAAAGAAGCCAGGCTGAAGAAAATATTCGGAAAGCTTACAGCGCAGGAAACCCATCATAAAAAACTGGCAAGATCGCTGAAATAATAGAAAGTTTTATATTTCTTTGAATTAATAAGCGCAATATGGTAGCCAAGAAATGCCCTTTGTGCAAGTCAGATCTTGTGAAGAAGTCCAGCTATAAGGTTGGCGAAACAAATTATGATATCTACAAATGCCCTAATGAGAAGTGCAATTACCAGGCTGCAAAGAGCGAATAGGTGATCTCAGTCATTACAGGGCAAATTTAACGGATTTGACAATAATTGTCACTACTTCTAAAAGACTATAAAACCGAAAGATTTAAATAGTAGTTCTATCTTACATATGTTAGGAGGTAAATAAAATGACGCAAGAAAGAAAAAGCTTACAAGAAATTGTAATAGATGCTTTAGGTTTTGGAGTCATATTTTATCCTATTTACTCAGGAATAACTGCAATAGGTGGACCAGAAACATTTGTCGATAAAATTAAAGACAAAAATACCTTATACATCACATTAGGAGCTATGACTGGAAAAGTACTTTATGAAGTAGGTGAAAAAGTTTATCAATCTATAAGAAATAGATAAAACTACAATTCTTGCCCTTTATTCTTTTTCTTCATACGATTTCTGCGCTATGAATTAAAAGCTCAATATCTCCATCGTCTTCGGAAGATCTTCCTTCTTAATCGTAAAGATCGTATCAGTCCAGCAGGACATTGTTTCAAGGATGTTTATGCTGTTCTCGCCAAATAAAGAATAAATATAGCCCATTACTCCGGGGATGGATTCCATTTTAACTGAGCTTTTCATCATGATTTCAACGAGATCTTTGGATACTTTCAGTATCTTATGCTTAAACTTTCGTTCTATGTCGCTTAAAAAATCCTCTGTTGTTATCAGCGTTATCGCATTTGCCCCCCTGATAACATGCATTATTTCATTTTTATCTTCCACTTCCTTCTGGAGCTGCAGTATTTCCTTAAAAAACGTATCCGGTTCAAGAATCACAACAATGATCTTATCCCTTATAGACAGCTTGCTGCCTTTCAACAGGTCAATTATCGGAGGCGAATAAGCAGATTTTTTTAATTTGTGATAATACCGCCTGCATGCAACCAAAATAGCGTCAAAATTCTTAATGTTTTTCTCTTTGGCTATCAATCTGGCCAATTTGGAATAATTGACAAGATTATTCTTAAGGGCCTGCTTGATGAACGGGCTGTTCTTTATGTAATCTTCCGTAATCTTCGTTATATTGGCCATAAAGGCAGAATTATTCGCTTATTTATAAATGTTTTGTTTCGGACATTAATGTTTATTTTGTTTTAAATAGGACGATAACTTTATAAAAGAATATAGGTTTTTGCAATACATGAAAAATATGACAGATATGATTGGATATTTAACAAGCAGCATCGGAGGCAAGGAATTCGAGAGCTATCTGTGCAAATACCAGCAGCTAGAGCCATCTAAATTTGCAGTCATAAAGGTAAGCGGCGATTGCATTGAAAATTCGCTCGAAGAAATAATCATGAGCATAAGCGTGCTGCAATATCTGAAGCTATGCCCCATAGTCTTATTTGGCTGGGGTAAGCCGCTTAATAAAAAATTAAAAGAAGAGGGAATTGAATCAAAATTCATTGGCGGCAACAGGGTTACTGATTTTAAGACATTGGGCATAATAACGGAAGTAGTTAGTGAATTGAAGGGCAAAATTTTTTCTTTATCAAAAGAATACGGACTCAATCTTGCTGACCTTACAAATGAGCCGATATTTGCTGCTAAAAAATCAAATGACAGCTTGGGCTATGTTGGCGATGTTGTTGGCGTAAACACAGAGCTTATCAAAAAGGCATGCGAAAGCAAAGCTGTGCCATTATTGGTTCCGCTTGGGTATGATGGAAACCAAATTTACAATATAAATGCAGATACAGCAACAAAAGCTCTTGTAATGGCGCTGAAGCCGCACAAATACATATCCATAACCAATACAGGTGGTGTTTTGGATAAAGATGGGAAGCTTATAGAAAAAATAAGCATAATTGATGATTACCAAAAACTTGCAGATGAAGGCGTTGTAAGCGGGGGGATGCTGAAAAAGCTCAATGAAGCAAAAAGCCTGCTTGAAAAGCTAGGAAACAAAAATAGCGTTCAGATTATATCGCCCTTATTGAAAGATCTGTGGTCAGAATTGTTCAGCTACAAGGGATCAGGAACAAAGATCATTTATGGTTATAATACGCTTACATATGATGATGGCATAAATGGAATTGATAAAGATAAGCTTACTCAGCTTATTGAATCTGCCTTTAAAGGCAAGAAATTAATTGAGAGCTATTTTGGTGCAGAGCCCATTACGCATGTTGTTCTTGAAGAAGATTACGATGGAGCAGCAATAATTGAAGATCATAAAGGCTGGGCTTATATGGATAAGTTTGCTGTCAATAAAAATGTAGAGGGAAACGGGCTTGGATCAAAGATATTCTTAGAACTGTTAAAGCTGAAAAATACCGGCAAATTTTCAAAAAAATCAGGATTGTTCTGGCGATGCAAGGTTGATAATGATAAAAAAGAGATGTACAAGAAAAAAATAGAAGAAAACAGTGAAAGCGGCTGCTATTACAGCAAGCCATTCATTGTATTCTGGATAGGCGGCCCTAAAGATGAGCTGCATGACATAATTGAGTATGCTTTGAACAAAAAAGAGACATTGGTGGCAAAATGACTAAAATAAAAATCGGCATAATCGGCCATACCGGAAAGCTTGGAAAGCCTTTAGCTGAGATTTTGAGCAAGCATCCTTATGCAGAGATAGTCTATACAGAGAGCAGGAAAGAAGGCATCACAGGAAGCTTGTCAGATGCTGAGCTTGTTTTTCTTGCGCTGCCTTATGGGGAAAGCGGAAATTATCTGCCAGAACTGAATGGAAAGAAGCTGATAGACCTGAGCATTGACCACAGGCTTGATGATGGCTGGGCTTATGGCCTGTCTGAATTGAACAAGGACAAGATAAAGGCTGCACAAAAGGTTGCGAATCCTGGCTGCTACGCAACTTCAATTATATTGGCATTAGCCCCGATAAAAGAAAAAATCTCTGATGTTCACATAGCCTCAACAAGCGGCATTTCAGGAGCTGGGCTTGAAGTGCAGAAAGAGGATAATTTTAAAATATATAAAGAAGGAAATGTGCATCCGCAGATTGTTGAGATCGAAAAAGCATTGGGCTTGGAAAATTCATTATTCGTGCCGCAGAGAATAGACACAGCATATAAAGGAATAGTTTCAACTATTTTTTGCGATATAAAGCCCTGCGCATACGGCAACAAAGTAATTATTATCTCTGCATTAGACAACCTGATCAAAGGAGGAGCAGGCCAGGCAGTGCAGAATTTTAACCTGATGCACGGCTTTGACGAAACAACCGGGCTTGTATGACATATATTCTCCACAACAAAAAAGCTTATAAACTGGGTTAATTCTTTTATTTTTTTAATATGCAATCAAAAGGGGGCGATATAAAGCTTGTTCTTGAAGATGGCTCTGTTTTCTGCGGCTCTTCCTTCGGATCTGAAAAAAGCGCTGCAGGAGAAGTTGTATTCAACACAGGAATGGTCGGCTATCCTGAAACTCTGACTGATCCTTCCTACAGGGGCCAGATATTAGTTCTTACATACCCGTTGATCGGCAATTACGGCGTTCCTGGAAATGAAACAGAAGATAATTTATTGAAATATTTTGAATCAGGCAAAATACAGATTTCCGGCTTGATTGTCTCGAATTACAGCGAAAACTATTCTCACTGGAATGCAAAGAAATCCCTTTCAGACTGGCTAAAAGAAAACAATATTCCGGCAATCCAAGGCATTGACACAAGGGAATTGACAAAAAAACTAAGGGAAAAAGGAACAATGCTCGGCAAAATCATATATGGCAATAATGACATTGAGCTTGAAGACCCGAACAAAAGAAACTTGGTTGCAGAAGTAAGCATCAAAGAGCCGATTACATATGAAAAAGGAAAAACAAAAGTTGTTGTTATAGACTGCGGAATAAAAAACAACATCATAAGAAGCCTGTTGAAAAGAAACATCACTGTGATCAGGGTTCCGTGGGATTATGATTTTTTAAAGCTTGAATTTGATGCATTGCTTATTTCCAATGGCCCAGGCAACCCTAAAATGGCAAAAGAAACAATTGCAAATGTAAAAAAAGCATTGGAAAGCAATATTCCAACATTTGGCATCTGTTTAGGAAATCAGATATTGGCTTTAGCAGCAGGCGGCGATACTTATAAGCTGAAATACGGGCATAGATCTCAGAATCAGCCATGCCTGGAAATCGGAACAAAAAGGTGTTTTATCACATCGCAGAATCACGGCTATGCTGTCGACATTAAAACTTTGCCAAATGAATGGAAGCCCTGGTTTGTCAATGTGAATGACAACACAAATGAAGGAATAAAACATTCAGCCAAACCATTTATGTCAATTCAGTTCCACCCAGAAGCAGCGCCCGGCCCAGTAGACACAGGATTTTTATTTGACAAGTTTCTGGAGATGCTAAAATGATCAAGCCAAAAAAAGTTTTGATATTGGGATCAGGAGCAATCAGAATAGGCCAGGCCGGAGAATTCGACTATTCAGGAAGCCAGTGCATAAAGGCGTTAAAGGAAGAAGGGATCAAAACAGTTCTTGTCAATCCAAACATTGCTACAATACAAACATCTGAAAATCTTGCAGACAAAATATATTTTCTGCCAATAGATGTATATTTTGTTGAAAAAATAATAGAAAAAGAAAAGCCAGATGCAATCCTGCTCAGCTTCGGAGGCCAGACAGCATTAAATGTTGGAGTCGAGCTTCATGATAAAGGCATTCTAAAGAAATATAATGTTAAAGTTTTAGGAACCCCGGTAGATGCTATAAAGAACACAGAAGACAGGGAATTGTTTGTTAAGAAAATAGTTGAAGCAGGGCTTAAAGTGCCGAGAAGCGCGGCTGCCAGCAATGTAGAAGACGCATTAAAAGCTGCAAAGAAAATCGGCTATCCTGTGATGATAAGAATTGCTTATGCTTTAGGCGGCTTAGGATCCGGAGTTTCTTACAGTGAAGAAGAACTGTCAGAAAGGGCAAAAAAAGCATTTTCCTTTACAAAGCAAATTTTAGTAGAAGAATATCTTGAAGGGTGGAAGGAAATCGAGTATGAAGTTGTAAGAGACCAGTATGACAACTGCATTACAGTCTGCAATATGGAGAATTTTGATCCAATGGGAATTCATACAGGAGAAAGCATTGTTGTTGCTCCTTCTCAAACGCTGACAAATTCAGAATATCATATGTTAAGAGATGCAGCAATAAAAGTTATAAGGCATTTAGGCATTGTCGGAGAGTGCAACATACAGTATGCTCTTGCCCCTGACTCTGAAGAATACAGGATAATTGAGGTCAATGCAAGGCTTTCAAGAAGCTCTGCTCTTGCTTCAAAAGCAACAGGCTATCCTCTGGCGTTTATAGCTGCAAAACTGGCATTAGGCTATTCCCTTACAGAATTGCAGAATATGATAACAAAAAAAACAATGGCATGCTTTGAGCCTGCGCTTGATTATATTGTTGTCAAAATACCAAGATGGGATCTGCAGAAATTCAAAATGGTCAAGAAAGAGATAGGCACTGAAATGAAATCAGTCGGCGAGATCATGGCAATTGGCAGGAATTTTGAGGAAACGCTGCAGAAGGCAATAAGGATGCTCGGAATCGGTATGGAAGGCATAGTTGCAAATGAGATAGAGCTGAACAATCTGGATAAAGAGCTTAAAAATCCTACTGACCAGAGGGTTTTTGCAATAGCAGAAGCAATTAAAAAAGGGCATTCGATAGATAAAATACACGATCTCTCTAAAATTGACAAATGGTTTTTGTATAAAATTAAAAACATTGTTGAACTGGAAAAAGAAGTAATGAAATATGAACTTGAAAAAATCTCACAATCATTACTAAAAGAAGCAAAGCAAAAAGGGTTTTCTGACAAGCAGATAGCAATCCTTACAAAAAGCGATGAATTAGCAGTTAGAAAATTAAGAAAAAAACAAGGCATAGTGCCTTATGTAAAGCAGATAGATACTTTAGCAGCAGAATACCCTGCAAAAACAAATTACCTGTATTTGACTTACAATGGCAATGAAGATGATATTGATTTCAATGAAAAAAACCAGGTCATAGTTTTAGGCGGCGGAGCTTACAGGATAGGCTCTTCAGTTGAGTTTGACTGGTGCTGCGTTAATGCTGTTTTGACATTGAGAAACTTGAAATACAATACAATAATGATCAATTACAATCCTGAAACTGTAAGCACGGATTATGATATCTGCGATAAATTATATTTTGACGAGCTTAGCTTTGAAAGAGTTCTTGATATTTATGAAAAAGAAGCTCCGCTCGGCGTAATAATTTCAATGGGCGGCCAGATTCCCAATAACCTTGCCTTGAAATGCCACAATGTCGGCGTTAAAATACTCGGCACATCTCCTTTAAATATAGACAATTCAGAAGACAGGCATAAATTTTCTAAATTGCTTGATACGCTTTCAATTGATCAGCCGGAATGGAACGAACTCACTTCTTTAACTGATGCAAAAGCATTTGCAAAAAAAGTTAGTTATCCTGTTCTTGTAAGGCCAAGCTATGTTTTAAGCGGCGCTGCAATGAGCGTTGTCTTAAATGAGAATGAGCTGGAAGAATATTTGAAGAAAGCATCATCTGTAAACAAGGAGCACCCTGTTGTGATAAGCAAATTCATAACAGATGCAAAAGAAATAGAAATAGATGCTGTTGCAAATAATGGTGAATTATTCTGCTATGCAATTTCAGAGCATGTTGAAAATGCAGGAGTTCATTCAGGCGATGCAACCATGGTGCTGCCGCCGCAAAGAACTTATCTGGAGACGATGAGAAGGATCAAAATAATAACAAGGAAGATTGCAGAAGCATTGAAAATAACCGGGCCATTCAACATCCAGTTCATAGCAAAAGACAATGATGTCAAGGTTATTGAATGCAATTTAAGGGCTTCAAGAAGCTTTCCATTCGTTTCAAAAGTTTTTAAGATAAATTTCATTGATATCGCAACAAAGCTTATGATGGGCAAGAATGTGCCTAAAATAGACAAGTCAGCGTTTGATCTTGATTATGTTGGAGTTAAAGCGCCAATGTTTTCATTCACAAGGCTGAAGGGGTCTGATCCTGTCTTGGGTGTTGAGATGGCTTCTACCGGCGAAGTTGCCTGTCTGGGAGATGATTTTAATGAAGCGTTTTTAAAAAGCCTTATTTCAGTTGGCTTTAAATTGCCGAAGAAAAACATTTTATTGTCAACCGGCCCCGTATATGCAAAAGCGGAGTTATTGGAAAGCAAAAAGATTCTTGCAAAAATGGGCTTCAAGTTTTATGCAACAGAAGGAACAGCCGAGTTTATGAAATCCAACGGGCTGGATGCAGAAGTTTTATACTGGCCGTTGGAAAAGAAAGAGCCGAATACTCTCAGCTATATAACTGATGGGAAGATAGATCTTGTCATAAATATCCCGAAAAGCATTGAAAAAGAAGAGCTTGACAATGATTATTTAATAAGAAGGAAGGCAGTTGATTTTGATGTTCCTCTGATCACCAATCTGCAGATCGCAAAAAGGTTTGTGGAAGCGATAGCAAGGACAAAGGTTGAAGAGCTGAAAGTGAAGAGCTGGGATGAGTATAAGTAAAAAACAGTAACCTTTAAATATTAATTCTCATACATCACTCAAAATAATAAAAAAAGTGATGTAAATGGATCTAACTAAAACAGCAAAAATGCTTGAAGGACTGCAGACAATAGGCACAGCAGCCAAAAGGCTGAATGTATCTAAAAGAACCGCCATAAACACGATTTGGAAGCTAAGGAAAAAAGGCCTGGTTGAAACCGGCTATGGGGGAAGGAAAATAAGAATGTACAGGATCAGAACAATAAAAAAGCCTGAAACTGGATTCAAAGGGCTGTATGATATAATAAATGAGAATTCAAAGGTCAAGCTGTTCACTGCGCAGCAATACAGGATTCATGATCATGAGCTTACAGTTGAAGAAGCGATAGTGAGGGCAGTTAAAGAGGGCGATTTCAGGACAATCCTGGCTGCTTTGGGCTTGTTCAATAGAATAAAGAGCTGGCCAAAATTGCTGGAATTTGCAAAAAAAGAGCAAATGACAAGAAAAATAGGAGCCTTATATGATGTTGCAAGAAAAACAATCAGGGTGAAGAAAATAGATGAAAGAACAAGGAATGCATTGCTTAAAGGAAAAACCAAAGACAAGCACATCATAAAAGGGATAAGGTCGTCAGATTTCAAGGACATTGAGAAAAATTGGGGCATTTTCATTCCTTTTAACAAAGCAGATTTAGAGGCGTATAGAGAATGATCAACATAACCGGGCAAAATGAATTATTCAATCTTTTAGGAGCAAAGCTTGATGAAAAAGCTGAATGCCTGGCTATTGGCGGCTCTGCAATGATGTTTTACGGAGCAAAAACAGAAACAAAGGATGTAGATTTGGTTTTTTTAAATAAAAAACCATTTGAGCTGGTAAAGATCGCCTTATACGAAATAGGCTTTAATGAAAAAAAGAATGTAAAAATCATATTCCCGCATTATGAAATCGCAAAAAACAAGCCAATAATGATGGAAGGCAGAGATACAAGATTTAATCTGTTCTTAAATGAGGTCATAAGCCTGAAAATATCCGATTCAATATTGAGCAGAGTCAAAGAAACCCACGAATTTGGCAATTTAATTATAAAAATAATTTCGCCTGAAGACATAATAATGCTCAAATGCGCAACTGAAAGGGAGAAAGATAGGGATGATGCTGCTTCATTAATAGAAAAATTCAATATTGATTGGAATGTCATAATGAAGGAAAGCGTGCACCAGACTGAAATAGGAGACTATATTTTCCCGGTTTATTTATTTGATTTTTTATATGAATTAAAGAATGACTTCAAAATTGAAATTCCTGAAGATGTTATCAGGAAAACCATGAAGATCGGAGAAAAGATGATGGAAGAAAGAATAAAAACAGGCGATATAGTTAAAGTTGAGGACTTTACAAAAAAGAAAAAAATAAAATAAACTTACAGCCCGGCTTCTTTCTTTAGTATCTCTGCTTTGTCAGTCTTCTCCCATGTGAAGAATTCAATGTTCTCAAACACAGTTGTTCTTCCGTTGATGTCGATCTTCACGTCTTTCACAACAGGCTCTCTTCCGAAATGGCCGTAATTTGCTGTTTCCCTGTAGATCGGGTTTCTCAGCTTTAAGCTTTCAATTATGCCGCGCGGCTTTAAATTAAAATGTTTCCTTACAAGCTCATTTATCTTATCTTCAGGAATCTTGTTTGTGCCAAAGCAGTCAACATTTATTGATGTGGGCTCTGCAACTCCGATTGCATAGCTTAAAGCAACTTCGCACTTGTCAGCCAGGCCTGCTGCAACAATGTTTTTTGCAACATATCTGCAGACATAAGCCCCGCTTCTGTCAACTTTGGTTGGGTCTTTTCCGCTGAAAGCGCCGCCGCCATGACGGCCGACTCCGCCGTAAGAATCAACAATTATCTTTCTTCCTGTAACTCCTGTATCACCTTCAGGGCCTCCAATCACGAATACGCCTGTTGCATTGATATGGACTTTTGTCTTGGCATCCATCATATAGCCGCATACAGGCTTTACAACTTTTTCAAGGATTTCTTTCTTTAGTTCATCTTCTGAAATGTCCTTTTTGTGCTGCTGCGCAATAACAACCGCATCTATTCTTTTTGGCTTCCCATCTTCATACTCAACACTTACCTGCGATTTCCCATCCGGCCCGATATGTTTTATCTCACCATTTTTTCTGACTTCGGCCATTCTTCTTGTCAGTTTATGAGCCAGAATTATCGGCAAAGGCATCAGCTCAGGAGTTTCATTGCATGCAAAGCCGTACATCATTCCCTGATCACCTGCTCCCTGCTCATGGTCTGCTCCTTCTGTAACTCCCTGTGAAATATTCGCGCTTTGGCCGTGGATTGAAACCAAAACGCCAGCATCCTCGCAGTCAATTCCGAATTGCGGATCTGTATACCCTATGTCCTTCAGTGTAGCTCTCACAATCTTCTGCACATCTGCATATCCTCTTGTTGTGACTTCGCCTGCGCATATTACTAATCCCGTTGTTGTCATTGTTTCAACTGCCACTCTCGACATAGGATCCTGCGCAAACAGATTGTCGACTATCGCATCGCTTACCTGGTCGCAGATCTTATCCGGATGGCCTTCTGTCACGCTTTCGCTTGTTACAAAATATGTTTTTGCCATTTTAATTCCTCCTTGTTTCGTTGTGTTTTAAACTAAAGAAAAGAAAACTAGACATGTAATTCCACCCTTAAATAAACAAACATACCATGCCCTCATTTATTCTTATTTATAAATATTATTGAAAATAATATTCCAATAGGAATAAATTTAAATATAGGTTATGATTTATAGCTTTTATGCCGCATGAACTTGAAGAAATAAGGCTGCTGAGAAAGAAGCTCGGGATAACGCAGTCAGATCTCGCTAAGCTGGCCAATGTATCGCAGAGCTTCATCGCAAAGCTCGAAGCAAGATTAATCGAGCCTTCTTACACAAAAACAAAGAAGCTTTTTGAAGTGCTGACTTCCTTTAAAGAGGAAAAAGATCCAAAGGCAGAGCAGCTCATGATTAAAAAGATAATTTCCTTAAAGCCCAATGACAAGGTTGATGAGGCGATAAAGCTGATGAGAAAGCATGCAATATCGCAGGTTCCGATTGTAGAGCGGAATAATGTTGTCGGCATTGTTTCAGAAGCGACAATAATAAACAACATAGGCAAGGACATTGCATCGCTGGAATTAAAAGACATAATGGAGGAAACGCCGCCGATAATATCAAAAAACTCATCAATGGGCCTGGTAAGTGATCTGCTGAAGCATTATCCGATCATACTTGTTGCCGACAAAGGCAAGTTAGAAGGGCTGATAACAAAGGCGGATTTGTTGAAGAAAGTTTAATTGAAAGCACCCTTAGCAGCATCCTTAATGCATTCTTCCTTAGAATAGTAAGCAGGATTTACTCCCTCTTGTATTAAAACTTCGTTTGAAGGAAAATACTTTTCACAAATACTTGTGTCTCTTTTATCTATAGCAATTATGCTATAACAATGGTATCTTGCTTCATTATCTTTAATATAATTGCAGAGTTCTGGATTTCCATTATTACTTTCTCTTGCAATTCCATAATAACATGAATCTTTATTAATGACGCCGGGTGCTTCACATAATGCAAGGTCTCCTAATTTTTCAGCAATATTTTCGATACATCTTCCTTGTTTCTCCTCATCATTTGTTATTTGATAACAAATGTTAGCATCTCCTAAATCTCTCGCAATATTGAGAATGCAGCTGTTTTTTTGTGAGTTTAATACATCTGCATAAGTATCCTTTATTTGGTTGCAATAAGCAACATTTGAAGTATCCAAAGCAACTCTAAGAATACAAGAATCCTTACTTCTTTCCCTAAAAATAAAAGAATTCTCTTTTATTTCAATGTGCATCGTGCAGAATCCCGGGTTATTTGTTAATCTTGCCATTCCAGATACAGCTGTGCTATAAAATAAGGGTATTAAAACTGCCAGTAGAATTATTG
This sequence comes from Candidatus Woesearchaeota archaeon, assembly GCA_030651135.1. NCBI lineage: Archaea > Nanobdellati > Candidatus Woesearchaeota > Candidatus Woesearchaeota archaeon. The sequence continues at coordinate 108,847 of JAUSCS010000013.1, read as the reverse complement.
ATAAAATTTTGTTAGGATTGTTTCGAACATTTTGATTTTTACTCATGATAACTAAAATGACCCCTATTATTATAGATAATCCTGAAAAAACCAAATAAATCAACGAAGTAAATGCAAAGAGAAACCCTTTATCGCCAATGCCGATATTTCCCAAACCATAAAAAAGCATAATTGCTGAATACAAAATTAAGCCAATTAACACAACACTCAAAATTCTTGAAGCTAAAGAATTTTTTAATTTTTTTATGTCTTTCACAACAAATATCGACATAATTAAAGTAAATACTCCTGTTCCAAGAAGTAAAAAAGTTCCGAAGTCATCTGAAAAGGTGAGTAAGATTACCAGTAACAAAAAAGCATACACCCCTAAAAGGATTTTTGAGGTTTTACTTAACATAATGATAATATTAATTAAAGCTTATTTATAAAGCTACCGAACCTGTTTTGTTTTTAGTGTGTCAAATATATGTATAAAATGCAATTGCAATAGTGATTTGTAAATATTTATAAATAAATAATGATTTCTGCCTGATATGATAATCCGAATGCCAAAAGCTGCTGATGCTGAACAGATTTATGAGCATTTTATAAGAGCGCAAGTCTCAAAACAAAATCTTGATAGAAGTGCGCCTAAAAGGGGGTTTTATGAGTATCACCTGAGCTATGATGATATTGCAGCAAGGGCAAGAATGCCATTTTCATTGGTTATGGAAAAATCTGAAGGCAGGCTGGTTGGCTATGTACTGGCATACAGTTTATCCTACATTCCTGAATTTGAAAGCAAAGAGGATTCCATTCACAACAGCCTTAAGGCATTTGATAAAAATGCTGTTTATATTGACCAGCTCTTTTTACATCCAGATTACCCGCTTACTTTGGCTGCTCGTTTAAGCGATGCCTGGGAGCATATGATCAGGGGAGAAAAAGTGCCGGGTGTTATTTGCGCAATTCCTGAAGAGCCATGGCTGAATCAAAGTTCAACAAGATTAGTTCTTGCAAGAGGGTTCTCGAGAAAAACAAAAGTCGAGTCAGAAGGAGTCACTCTTCGATTATTCGCAAAACCATACTTGCCTTTAAACAATTCTTTTGAAGGATTTGGCGATGATTTGATTCTTGATAATAAGAATTATTAAGAACCACTGATTACAATTTATTGCAGAACTCTTCTATCCTGTCCATCCCTTTCTTTATGTCATCCATTGAAGTTGCATAGCTCAGCCTTGCATGCTTGTCTGATCCAAATGCAATTCCAGGCACAACTGCAACCTTTGCTTCGTCCAACAATCTGTTTGAAAAGTCTATTGAGCCTAATTTTGTTTTGCTTATATCCGGGAAGCAGTAAAAAGCGCCTTCAGGAAGGCTGCAGCTGATCCCTTTTATTTGGTTTAATCTTTCTGTCATGTACTTTCTTCTTTTGTCAAACTCATCAACCATTATTTTAACAGAATCCTGCGGCCCGTTCAATGCTTCCAATGCAGCTTTCTGCGCAATTGAAGTTGGATTTGATGTTGTATGGCTCTGTAAATTGTCCATTGCATTTATTATTTCTTTCGGCCCGGCGCAATAGCCTATTCGCCAGCCCGTCATTGAATATGTTTTTGAAACAGCATTAACTGTTATTGTAAGAGCTTTTATTTGATCATTCAAAGATGCAATTGAAAACTGTTTTTTCCCATCATAAATAAAAAATTCATAAACCTCGTCTGAAATCACATAAATGTTATTTTTTATAGCTAAATCTGCTATCTTAACTAATTCTTCCTCGTCAATTACTGCTCCGGTTGGATTGCTCGGAGAAGTTAAAATGATTAATTTTGTTTTTTTATTTATTTTTTCTGCAATTTTATCAGCTGTTATCTTGAATTTTTTGTCTGTTTTTACAAAAATGGGCTTTGCTTCTGCTAATTTAATCTGCTCTTCATAGCTTACCCAGTAAGGAGTTGGAAGAATTACTTTATCGCCTTTGTTTAACAGAACCTGCATGATATTATGCAATGTATGCTTTCCGCCGCAGCTTATCAGTATTTCAGAAGGATCATAAGTCAAATTATTGTCTCTTTTTAATTTTGCAGCAACTGCCTGCTTTAATTCAATTATGCCGCCGGAAGGAGTGTAGCCTGTAAAATTATCATTTATTGCCTTTATCGCAGCCTGCTTTATATTGTCTGGAGTGGAAAAATCCGGCTGTCCAGCTCCGAAAACAACTATGTCCTCGCCATTTTTCTTGAGCTGCTTTGCCTTTGCATCTATTGCCAAGGTTGCAGATGGTGCGATGTTAAGAGCGCGTTTTGCCAGCATTTTAACAAAGGCAAATTTCATCATTTATAACTCTTTCTGTGCAATTCAACGAGTTTCGTAATCATAAAAGCGAAGAGTTTATAAGCCTTAAAGCCATACTTAAATATTGAAAGGTGGTTGATATGATTGAATTTAAAAGGTATCAAAAAGAAGATGTTAGTGAATTTTTGCTCTTATGCAAAAAGGCATATCCTGCGCATAATGTATTCTATAAATCCCTGGAAGAAGTAAAAAAATATTTAGACAGAAAAGACAAAGAAAATTCTGAGCTAGGAGGGGTTTTCTTTGCATATGATAAAAACAAAGTTATTGGCGGGGCTTTGCTGAAGATAGAGGAGAAAACTATCAACAATAAGCACATAAGATTCAAATACAATCATCTTGTCGGAAAGGATGAGAAGGTTAAAAAGGAGATCATGGATTTTCTAGACTCGAAAATAAGAAAACACATCAAAGACGGCAAAATAAAAACTGCAAAAATCGAAGCAGCGTTGTCTGAAAATGAGGCTGATTTAGAATTCTACAAAAAGAACGGCTTCAAAATAGAAGGAGAGCTTGCAAGCCATTACAGGCCTAATGAAAAGGCATATGTTCTTGGGAAAGAAATAAAATAAAAACATTTAAATAACTCTGCATTACTTTTTAATCATGGACTTCGAAATCGTAAATAAAATAAACAATCTTGCAAAAGAGCTTCTAAGAACAGGCACTGCTGAATCTGCTGAAGACGCCTATGAGCAGGCTAAAAGAATAGTCGGCGGATCAGAGGGCGAGGAGATAAAGGAAGAAGTAAAACCAGACGATGAAGGATTCACATTTCTAAGAAGCAGAATGAACGAGTACAACCAGAAGATGGAAAAGGAGATCAACAATTTAAATGCAAAGCTGAGCAGCATTGTTGATGACATTGAAAAATTAAGGCAGGATGTAGCTTCACTGAACAGAGATATTGAAGTTAAACAGCATGAAAAAACTGCTGAAAAACCAGAGCAGGAAACAAGAATCGAGCCAAAGAGAAATATGAAGCAGACCATAAAAGGCCAGGAAGTTCATTTCTCCCCGGATGAGGTTGCTGTTGACAAAATATTTTATTTTGGAAAAAAATGAAACCTGAAAATTTAAGAACAAAAATATTTTTGGACAGCGGAGATCCAAATGAAACCAGGCAAATCATGGGTATTTTGGGCTTTCTTGACGGCCAGACTACAAATCCTACATTAATTTCTAAAAATCCAATTGCTCGCGAGCGCTTTGAAAAAGGCGAAAAATTCGCTAAAGAAGAAATATATGCCTTCTATCATGAAGTTGTAGATGAGATTTCAAGACTAATTCCTTCTGGCTCTGTTTCCATTGAAGTGTATGCTGATGCAGATATATCAAGCAGCGAAATGATCAAAGAAGCAAGTGAAATGTACGAATGGATTCCAAACGCCCACATAAAGCTGCCAATAACAAGAGAAGGGCTGAAGGCTGCTGAGCAGTCAATAAAAGAAAACATGCGCGTCAATATGACGCTTTGCTTTTCGCAAGAGCAGGCTTCTGCTGTGTACGCTGCGACAAAAGGCGCTTCAAAAGGCAATGTCTTTGTGTCACCATTTATTGGCAGGCTTGATGATATTGGTGAAAACGGGATGGGTTTGATAAAAAATATTTTGGAAATGTATAAGAATGGCGATAAACATGTAGAGGTGCTTACTGCAAGTGTCAGAAATATCGAACACCTTTTATGCGCATTGCACCTTGGTTCTGATATTGTTACCGCACCCTATAAACTATTAAAAGAATGGTCAGAAATAGGCATGCCGATGCCTAATGATTACATATGCAAATCTAATGGCCTTAAAGAAATTGCCTACCAAAACATTGATCTTAAAAAGAATTGGCCTGACTTCAATATATCGCACCAATTAACTGACAAAGGCATTGAAAGATTCTCAAATGATTGGAATGCGTTGATTAAATAAAAACACTCAAGGTTTTGAATTCTTTTGTTCTTGAGGCTTGAAAAGATAGTCATTAATTTTGTTTTGGTTCACTTCATAGTATGAGTTGTCCTTAAATAATCCTTGTCTAGGAACAAAGAGCAGAAAATCAGCTTTTCTCAATTCCAATAAACCGTCAGCTATATAATTAGATGGCAAATTAGGAGGCAGTGTTTCCTTAAAACTTTTAACAGGAGCACTGTAAGATATTTTTTCCAACCCTTCAAGCCAAATAAGCTCCACTAATGCAGCCCCAATTTCAGACAGTTTAAATTCATCGGTTGTCATAAATCCCACCCCGCTGATTGTTACCACTTTAAAAAAGACACTAATATAAAAACATATCGGTGATTTATGCGCCATATACCAAAAATTTATATATGCGGGAATATATATTGTCATATTGTCATATACATAATTTTGTTGGGGTAAAAATGGGAGAACTTGATCCGCAGCTTGATGAAAGAGAAGTGGTTGTTGAAACTATTTATTACTGCGGAAAATGCAATACGCAGATGAAAAAGATGGGTGCTACAGCCTATAAATGCCCTGAATGCGGAGAAGTTTATAAGGAATAAACGATATCTTTTTAAATAATCGCCTATTTCCTTGTTCTAAGCTAATAATTAGCTGATCTAACACCGCAAGGTGTGAAATACAGTTTATGGTTAAAATGGCAACAATATTTGAGGTAGACTCACAAAAATTAATCGAGAAGGCTAGCGAAGAGCTTAAGAAAGTTCAAGCTATGCAGCCGCCGGAATGGGCAATATTTGTAAAGACAGGCATACACAAAGAAAGGCCTCCTATAAACCCTGACTGGTGGTATGTGAGGGCGGCATCTGTGCTCAGAAAGATCTATTTAAAAGGCCCGATCGGCGTAGCAAAGCTAAGGACTTTATACGGCGGAAAAAAGAACAGGGGGCATAAGCCGGAGCATTTTTACAAAGGTTCAGGAAACATCCTAAGAAAGATACTGCAGCAGCTCACAAAAGCAGGGTTTGCTAAGGAAGAAAAAAAAGGGCTTCATAAAGGCAGAGTAATAACCAAAGAAGGAAAGGAGTTTTTGAATAAGATTGCAATTATGATTGGCGGAAAGGCAGCCGAAGAAAAGCCTGTTGAAGCTCACAAAGAAAAAATAACAGAACAGCCTAAAGAATCAGATAAAACAGAAAAATAAAAATCCTTAAAATGGACAATGGGCTTGAAGAAATAAGAAAAAGAAAAATAGGATCATTGCAGCAGCAGGCGCAAAAACAGGCTGAGGAAGAAAATCAGCTTAAGGCGCAGATACAGCAGCTTGAAGAGATTGTAAGAAGAGCGCTTACAAAAGAGGCACTGCAGCGCTATGGAAATTTGAAGACAGCGCATCTGGAAAAAGCAGTCCAGCTGCTTGTAGTGGTTGCAAATGCAATACAGGCGCAGAACATAAAAACAATTGACGATAAGCAGCTGAAAGAGATTTTGATGATGATGGACAAAAAGCACGAAACAAAAATAAGGTTCAAGTAAAATGGCAAGATACAAGCATCCAAGCAGAAAGAAAAGATTGGCAAAATTGCACAGACAGACAAGATGGGCGCCATTTTGGACAGTGCCAAAGATTTACGGAAAAGGAAGAAAAGTGCATCCAGGCAGGCATACTGCTGTCAAAAGAAGCTGGAGAAGAATAAAGACGAAAGCATAAAATGGCAAAAAAAGAAGAAACAAAAATAATCCTTGAAAGAACGTATAATGTTCCGCTTAGAAGGAGAGTTCAATTCAGCCCAAGGCATAAAAGGGCTAAAAAAGCAGTCAATGTCCTTAGAGATTTCCTGAAGAAGCATATGAAGTCAGATCAAGTTAAAATCGGAAAATACGCAAATCTTGAGATTTGGAAGCACGGCATCAAGAATGTTCCGCATCACATAAAAGTTGATGTCAAGAAAGATGACAAAGGCGTGGTTTTTGCAGAATTGGCAGGAGCTCCTGTTGAGAAAAAAGTTGAAGTAAAGAAAGCAGAAGTAAAAAAAGAAGTTAAAGCAGAAGAAAAAGAAGCAATAAAGAAAGATGAAAAGCCAAATGAAATTCCAAAAGATGTTCAAATAGAAAAAGAGGAATTAAAAGAGCTAAAAAAAGAGCCTCTTAAAGTCCCAAAAGAAGCTAAATCTAAGGCTGTTAAAAGCAAGGAAACAAACGCGATCAAGTAAGATGCCAAAAATAACAGTAACAATAAGCGCTGAGAAATGCGATGACTGCCTGAAATGCATTGAAATATGCCCTATGGAAGTTTTCGGCAAGGATGAAAAGAATAAAGCGTTTGTTCTGAAAGAAAAGGAATGCATTGCCTGCAATGCCTGCGTTGTCCAGTGCCCGAAGGCAGCGATAAAGGTTGAAGAAGAGAAATAATTATTTACTCAAACTCAAAAGGCGATATATTTTCTTTTCCGAACTTCTCTTTTGCTTCCATCAATCTTTTCTGTTCCTGATGGAGATGCTCTAAGAATACTTGCGGGAGATCATTCTCTTCTTTGTACACTTTTTCCATTCTGCCAAGCTTTTCCAATAATTTTGCAGTTCTGATTGTAAATTGCCTCTCATATTCTCCTTCGCTGTATTCTTTATTAAAAAGTTCCATGAATAACTTTTTTAGATCTTCATATTTTGGAATAAAGCCAACGGGCGTTTCAATGGCTTCAAATTCATTATTGACCTTGCCTTCCATCCACATCAGCCAGACTTTCTTGTCAAGCTTTGAATTAAGGAAGTTTCCATTCTCTTTCAGAAAATAATTTGTATGAAAAATCCTTGGCTGTTTGTCTAATCTGTCGCCAAAAGCAAGGTGGTTTTTTATGTAAAGCCCCAGAGGAACAACCAGGAAGTCGATATTGGCCATTGGGTCATGAGTTCTCACTCCAACTTTGCCGATTGTTGCAGTTGTTGTTTCAGATTCAACTACAGCTCCAACATAAACGCCATGGCTCCAGCTTAATGATTCAAATACAGGCACAGTTGTATCCGAATCGCGGCCGCCGTAAATAAATCCTGAAATCGGAACTCCATTCGGGCTATCAGATTTGGGATCAGCATTATCCAGCTCTTTAATCCTTATTGTGTATCTTGCATTCTTATGCGCAGGGTCTATTGCATTTCCATCTTTATCTTTTTTGCTTTCATACCAATCTCCAGAAAAATTAATTCCTGTTTTTGGCAATTCTTTTCCCATTCCAAGCCAGTAAGGAACGCCATCAACAACAAGAACATTTGAAAAGATTAATTCTCGGGGCGTTGTCAGCACTTTGTAAATCACAGGATCATCTGTAGGGTTTATATCCTGTATGATGCCAAAAAGCCCCTGTTCAACATTGACAGCATAGGCTTGCCCATCATCTCCTGATTTGATGTATGCTATATCGTCGCCAATTATTGTCTGCCCGGCTATCATCGCAGTGGAAGTCTTGCCGCATGCTGAAGGAAAAGCCCCTGTGAAATATGATACTCTGCTCTTGCCAGATGGATGAACTCCCACAACGAACATATGCTCGCACAGCCAATCTTCCTGGCTGGCTTTATTTATTCCCAATCTTAAAGCAAGCTTTTTTAGGCCAACACTATTTCCTGCGTATTGGTTGTTAACTGTCAGCACCCTATTCTCCTGGAGGTCCATGTATATCCTTCTTTTATCAATATTTTTTGAATTGCCCCTCTCATCCAGCTCGCCGGCAGAATGGATGAAATAGAAAAAATTTCCTGATCCTTCCAGCCTTTTGAATTCATCATATCCCTGCCTGTAAAGAATTGCCTCGCTATGCACAACATATGCCGAATCTGTCAATTGCAATGCAGGAATTGAAAATCTTGAATTGTTTGGGCCAAGGCAGAAAAAACATACAAACATCTCCTTGCCTTCCATAATTCCGTCAAGAAAGCCCATCACTTCATTTAGCCCTTCATCCCTGTCTTTCCACTCGAGAAATTTGCTTGCTTTTGCGCTTTTCGGCAATAAAACTCTTGTGTTTTTCTTATCCCTGCCCTGATCATAAAAGCCGTCAAAATGAATTGTGTGGCCTTTCATTGAAAGATGTGCTTCTTCTTTATTCTTTATTGTCAGTTCTCTGGCATATCGGGCATCTTCTTCTGAATCAGCAAGCACAGTAACCTTTCTTGGCCTGCATAAAGTAATATATTCTTCAACTATTTCGAGAACACGGCTGTTATTCAATGCCTGCAGTTTTGCAAGATTCTTTTCATCCAGAATAGCTTTGTTGATATTCACGTTGACCGCTGTTTTTATTTTGCAGCCCTTTATAAATATTTTGAGAGAGATGTACGAAATTCGGCAGCAAAAATACAGCTAATCCTGCTTTAGCTTGGTTATTTTTGCTTTCTCAGAAATAATTGCGCTGTTTCCAGTAGGATCTTCAACAGTCAGCACAGCCTTTTCCTGCCCCCACATTATTCTTGTAAGCTTCTTCAGCAGATTCTTTGCCTTTTTTTTATCTTCGTCATCTTCAGCATAATTCTTCAGGCTTTCAATCTGATCCTTGAACCTTGTCAGGATCCCTTCGACATTTGTAACATCCCCATTGGAATCAGGCCCAGGCTCGATTGACCCTATATATGGAACTTTAACAGTTGCCTCAGAGCTTTTCACAACTCTTATCTTCATATCGTTTTCAGAAGTTATTTCAAGAGTGTAGCGCGCAGGATCTTTCTTTTCTGCGCATTCAACATCTGCTTTATGGTATTTGCAGGAGCTGCAAACCATTGCAAAAATAAAAACCTTTCCGAAGTATGGGACTTCCCTTTCATCTTCAGTAAGAGTCAGGTTATTGGTGCCGCATATCGGGCATGTCTGTTTTTCTAATTTGTCCATAAGAATTTATTTTATTATAAGTTTATAAAAGTTTCTATTTATTTTAACTTCAAAATTCTCTAATGTTTATTTAAAATTTCTTGGTTGTTATTTGTTTAAATCAAATAAATAACTTTTTAAACTATTCTCAATTATCACGGGTAATAAAAGGTATTTTTGCAAAACCCCATTTCCTTTAAAGGTTAATTGATGCAGGTAAAAGTAAAATGGACTATGACTATATGATCGATGATTTGATTTTGGAAAGATGCAACGATATAATTATCGCGATAGGGATTAAATCATCTGGAGACCTTATCCCTGTTAAATCCATAAGAGATTTTGATACAGAAGAGGACTTGATAATAACTAAATCAGCCCTTATAACTGGTTTTCAAGATATGATTGAAAAAATAGGCAAAAATATGGGCAAACATTATGAATGCCGCTTTTATGAAGACAGAACGTATCTTGGATGCAAATTAAAGAATACTGAAGACATAAGTATAAATGGTTTTGATAAGTTTTTTTATGATTTGAAAATAGCAAGTAAGAGCGAAGGAGGCTCTTTTGCAGATGTATTAGACAGCGCACCAATAAGCCTGGATTACAATATTAACAGGCTGAGTATCGGAGCCCCTTCTCTCGATAGAAGTGGAATTCAAAAGCGGGTTGAATTATTCTTTGAACATTTGGATGTAAAACTTATTTATTTTGATAATTTTTCAAAAGAAGACAGAGACATCATAGAAAAAATACATTGCAGACTTTTAGGCATAATAGAATCAGTTGATTGTCTGGCTAAGCTTTGTTTTTATCCCAGGTATGACTTAAACATTTCTTTAAGTAAGGATGTTTCACCAGATGCAGAAAAGAAAATATTGGAAGATATTGCCAAGTTGGACTTTAAAATGTATCTTCGTGCACAATCAAAAGCCGGTACAACGGTATGGGGTGAGGATAGGCATACTCTTAAATCAGTAAGGGTAGCTGGAGAATGCCCTAAGCCCGAATCATATCAGGCAATGGTAAAAACATTGAAAAATGATTTATTTTAGCATTTTAGGATTAAAGTTGCAAAGAAAGAAAAAAATTTATTCTAAAGAAGAAATCTGTTTTGATTCATATGCCGCAACAGCATTTTCTAATTTTGAAGTTGGAATGGCATCAAAATTAATGGGTTTTCCTTCCATAACTTCAAACGTGGGAATATCACATTTTACTGCAAGATCCACCTGATCTTTGAAACTGATTCCAGGCGCATTATCAGTCAGTTCTACATAAGGGCTCAATTTCGAGATAAGCGAAGCTCTGTAATTTACTTGCGCATATAGTTCTTTAGCCTTAGCAGGCCCAGAAACCAGGGCCATGTAGAAAGCTGCGGACATCACAATAAACCCAAACGCTATCAAATACTTTGAAAAACTAAAACGATCAAGTCGATTAAATAGTGACCTGCTTTCCATTTTATTCCGCCAGATTACTTAAATTTTAGTTTGCTGCTTAAAAGCCTAAAATAACCTTATTCTTCCCCTTCAGGCTCTTCAGCAACATCAGCAGTCGCTTTTGTCCTGTAGATCTTTGCAAATGACGGCGTTACAACAATATAGTCATCGCCGAACCCTGCAATGTCGCCCTCGATTGCATCGCATGTCTTCTTTAGCTTGTTTATTGCTCTTTTTAATTCCACAAGATCCTTCTCTTTCAAGGGCCTTATGTTTACCAATGCAATTGTGCCGCCTTCCCTTAATGAATCAAGAACTTCTTTGATATCGGCAAAATCATCGATGACAAAAGGTCTTACTGTGATCTTAGTCTTTATGTCAGCGCCAGCGCCAGTGTCAAGCTCAACATATTCTTCCTCAGTTTCCTCAGGAAAATCCTCATCAGAACCACCCAATTTTCTTTTTAAATTCGAAAAAAACCCTGCCATCTTCTCCTCCTCGTATTTAGTTGACTGTAAATTATGTTATTCACCAAAATACTATGCCGATATTTAAACTTTTCGGATTTAGGCTTAAAAATAGAAAACATTTTAAACTTACGAGCAATTATGCTGTTTTGGGGCAAAATGATTCTCAAGTCAATCAGGCTAAGCAATATAAGAAGCTATGTAGATGAAGAGGTAATTTTCCCTGAAGGATCAGTTCTTTTAAGCGGCGATATTGGAAGCGGAAAAACTACGATTTTACTGGCAATAGAGTTCGCGCTCTTCGGCATAATGCGGCCTTTGCTTACAGGAAATTCATTGCTGAGGCATGGAAAAAAGGAAGGAAGCGTTGAATTAAAGTTTTACATTGATGGCAAGGAGATAGTGATCAAGAGGAATTTGAAAAGGGCATCAGGCGACAACATTGGGCAGGAAAGCGGTTACATAATAATAGATGGACGGAAGAAAGAAGGCATGGCTAGCGAATTAAAAACAGAAATCCTTGCTCTGCTAGGCTACCCTTCTGAATTAGTGGCGAAAAGCAAGTCGCTTGTTTATAGGTATACTGTTTACACGCCGCAGGAAGAGATGAAGCAGATCCTCTTTGAAGAAGATGAGGCAAGGCTAGACACTTTAAGAAGGGTTTTCGGGATTGACAAATACAAGAGAATAAGGGAGAATTCTGAGATTTATATAAGGGAGCTCAAGGAAAAAAGGAAAGAGATAGATGGCTTCATTGCTGATTTAGAGGAAAAAAATTCACAGAAGAAAGAAAGAGAGCACGATTTAAAAGAAATTGAAATAAAAATCGATGAAATAAAGCCGAGGATCAATGAAATAAAAGCAGAATTAAAAAACAAAAAGAAAGACATTGAAAAAATAGAAGCAGATATTAAAAAATTGAGTAATCTGAAAAGAGAATTTGAAGTTTGCAGGATAAATATTCTGAACAAGGCAAATTTAAATGAAAGGAATAAGGCTGAAATAAAAGATATTGAGAAAAGAATTGAAAAGCTTGAGGCTGAATTAAAAGGCAAAAAAGACGCGAATATTGGTGATGCGAATAAAAAAATTGAAGACCTGGAAAATTCAATTGATTTCATGGAGAACACATTTTCTGAGATTGATGCGAGGATAAATGACCTGAAATCGAGCATTAAAAGCTCAAATGAAATCAAAGTAAAGTTTTCTAAAATGGATGAATGCCCGCTGTGCATGCAGAAAGTTGAGCATAGCCATAAAATGAAGATTCTTCTTGAAGAAGACGGAAAAATAAAAGGCAATGATGAAAAGCTGAAATTATTTTTAGAGCAGGGTGGGGAAGCAAGGAAAAAATTGGATGAACTGAAGAAAGAGCACAAGCTGCTCATTGAGCAGAAAAGCGAATTGAATTTGATTTTGCTGAAGCTCAGGGATCTGGAAGAAAAAAACAAGCTTAAAAACAAGCTTTTTAATGAATGCGAGGAGATAAAAAAAGAGATCGGCAGCCTTAATGTCAAAAAATCTGAATTAGAAGATGAAATTTCAAAGTTCGGCGATGCAGAAAAAGAATATTTAAAATTCAGAAAAGAGCTTGATGCAATTGCCGGAAAAGAGAGGGAAGCTGAATTGGAAAATAACTCTTTATTAAGGGATAAAGAAAATATTCTGAAATTAATAAAGGCCATTGATGAAGAAATAGGCAGGAAAGAAAAAGCAAAAGAAAAGCTTGCTTATTTAAGAGATCTGCAGGAATGGCTGCAGGAAGGCTTCCAGAACCTTATGAATGTGATGGAGAAGCATGTCATGACATCTGTTTATCATGAGTTCAATGAATTGTTCCAGAACTGGTTTAATGTGCTGATTGAAGATGAAACATTAAGCGTAAGGCTTGATGATGTTTTCAAGCCGGTTATTGTGCAGAACGGCTATGAAACAGTAATAGAGAATTTAAGCGGCGGGGAGAAGACTTCGCTTGCTCTTGCATACAGGCTTGCATTGAACAAAGTCATTAATGATCTGATATCGCAGATAAGGACAAAAGACCTGATAATACTTGATGAGCCAACTGACGGATTCAGCGAAACCCAGCTTGACAAGATCAGGGATGTGCTGGATCAGCTGAATGTGAAGCAGGCGATCATTGTTTCGCATGAGAGCAAGATCGAGAGCTTTGTGGACAATGTTATAAGGATCAGGAAGGAAGGGCATGAGAGTTACGTCAGTTAATAAGCTAAATGGTAAGAAAGTTTTTGTGCACGCTAGCTGCAATATCTCTTTCCAGTTAATTCATGGTATTGTTTTTTAAGCTCTCCTAATTCTTGAACAACCTCTGGCAATTCCCTTTTCGCTTCATTTATTACAAAGATGGAAAATTCAGTTGCCACTGAAATATCTTTTAATAATCTTTGATGCACCTTTGTAAGCTCTATGCATGCTATCATCTCAGCAATACCCGCATGTTTTTTGCCATCCGCATTCTTTTGAACTTCTTCTGCCATAAACTTAGAGAATTATCATAATATATTTAAATCTTACTGCTTTCCTGCCTGTTCAAGGGGCTGTAGTATAGCTTGGTAGAATTCTACCTTGGGGTGGTAGCGGCCCGTGTTCAAATCACGGCAGCCCCATCCAAACGTTTAAGTGATTTTGCAATATCTGAAAAAACACCACCACAACTGACAGCAGACGGTCAAAGCTCACTACGTTCGCTTTGCCCTATGCGGCATCCCGCAACTGGTTACGCTCAGTTGGCACGCAATGTGGAGCATGAAACTCCACGCCACGACTAGCATTCAAAACAATCTGGTCGTGGCATGAGGCTTTATGCCTCATATGTTTTTGCCAAGTTTTTGCTAAAAACTTGAGGGGCAACCCCTGTCGCATCTGCGTCAGTGGTGGTGTTTTTTTGTCAATGTTCTTTATCAAAATTTATCATAACATATAAAAATCCCCAAAAAAGCAAATATTTATATATATGTTTTGAATGAAAAAGATTAGTTGTCAAATTACTCATTAAAAGAGGATTAAAGATGAAACTCAGCAAAATCTTTTTGGTGTTTGTTCTGGCGTTGATGTTCTCGTCATTAGCTTATGCAGCATCATTCACTGTAAAGACTGCTGCTGTAAATAACAGGATCCTTATAGAGGAAAGCGCTAATTTTCTTATAAACATAACAAATCTCGGCGAAACAGCAGACACATACAGGTTTTCAAGCATTGAATCATGGAATGCAATGACAGACCCGCCTAAAGACTGGATCAGCGGCGTTGATGTGAATGCAAAGCAGACTGCAACTATTAACATTTCTTTGAACCCATTCAGTGATCTGCCTGTTGGCTGGGTTTATCCGATAAAGCTGAAGATAACATCCGACAAGACAAAGGAGTCTGTAGAAGAAATAATCAGCATTTATCTCAGTTCAGGCAGCAGCAGGCAGGACCAGTATATGCCGGCAGTTTCAATTGTAGACATAGATATTGAGCCGAAGCATGTTGATCCAACGCAGAATGTTGTTGTTACGCTCAACTTGAAAAACAGGAACAGGCTTAATCTTTCTGATTTGACTGTAAAAATATCTTCTGATGCAATGAACAAAGAGGACATAATCACATTGAATCCGCTTGAGCAAAGATCTCTGAAATATGCATTTGCAATAGACCCTTATACCGCGCCAAAAACAGACGAGCTGAAAGTAACTTTGATATGGAAAGGCGCAGAAATAGAAGTGCAGAAACAAATTTATGACATTATAGAATATTCGACTTTCGCTTCTGAAAAAGAAGCTAAAAAACAATTTTTAAAAACTGTTGATCGGTATACTGTCACAAATGAGGGCAATGTAGCGAAGACAGAAAACTTCAAGGTTAAAACCCATCTTTTCTACTGGCTGTTCACTGCAACAAGCCCGAAAGCAAAAGCTGTCAGCGAAGATGGCGTTAAATATCTTGAATGGAGCTTAACTTTAGACTCGCAGGACAAAGCAACAGTAAGGGTTGTAACAACTTACAGGCCATTCTGGAGCATCATAGTATTAATAATAATTGCCGTAATTGCATATTACATCTTCAGAAGCCCGATTGTTTCAAGGAAGA
The DNA here is from genome assembly GCA_030651135.1 of Candidatus Woesearchaeota archaeon. NCBI lineage: Archaea > Nanobdellati > Candidatus Woesearchaeota > Candidatus Woesearchaeota archaeon. The sequence goes on along the minus strand of JAUSCS010000013.1, from coordinate 93,729 downwards.
GAGCAGTTGTTGTCGCAACAGAAGAAGGCGGAATTTCAGAATTAAAAGTTATAATAAGTGTCAGGAACAGGAGCAATAAAATATTTGATGATGTAAGAGTTATTGACCGCGTCTCGAATATTGCAGAAGTGATGAAAGAGCATTATTTAGGGACATTAGCTCCGAGCAAGATTTTGTATGACACAAAAAAAGGAACAATATTGAAATGGGAGCTTGACACACTTGACAAGAACGAGGAAAGGATCATAACTTATAAGATCAAATCAAAGCTTTCTGTGATCGGAGGCTTTAGCTTGAAGTCATCTGCTGTGAAGTTCAGGGACATGTCGGGAAAAGAGTACTTTACGAGATCGAACAGCACGACGATAGGACAATAGAATTTTAGTTTCTCTATGCCATCATATCTCTAAAACAATTTAAAAACAATAATCTTTATAAACAAATAACAAAATACTTTTCTTAATCCCCACCTAACTCAATGGCAGAGTGCACGGCTGTAGATGTCATATTGATTTGTCATAATGACTGGAATGAGATATGACCAGCTGTGACCGTGATGTTGCTGGTTCAAGTATGCGAAGAAATCGCTTGGAAATCCGGCGGTGGGGATTTAATTTATTTTTGACGAGTAGCTAAACCTTAGATGACTAAGAATGGACGCAAACGAAATAAACGATAAAAGAATAATGCACATAGATACTAGCAGCAAATTATACGAAAGAAAAAAGACAGGAATTGCATATAAAATAATCGGATCGAACCTCCATAAAGGTGCAGGATTAAGCTTAAAGCTAAAAAAAGAATTGGAAAGAGACTTGGGTGTGGGCAAGGATTATGGAAAGCTATATGCACTTTACATATATTGCCTCATTAAAGATGATTTAGATTTGTTTGATGTTCTCGTTATTTGTGGTGATGAAGATTTTACACGTGTCAAAAAATATTTAAATTTGTTGTTTCAGAAAAATGATGTATACTCCAGAAAGGAAATAATTAGTCTATATGAATTAAGAGAACTAACCGGTAAAAAGAAACTAAAATCATATGCGGATAATATTGCAAATTCCTATAGAAAGAGAGCACTAAGATCTGCTACAAGGCAACAAGAAGGGATCCCTTTGAATCCAATTAAGATAACTTATAAAATGATTTGCGAAAAGTGGAAAGAACTAGAATGAATAAAATAATGTAAGTGGAGAGTAACTTTTCCAAACCAATTACACGCATACGCGCTGGATACTTTACATACGTAAAGATTTTACTGGGTTAGTCCACTTACAGATTTCTTATAAGTATAACATATATATAAAAATTTATATACTGCGGTATATGTGTGCGTGTACCCTATGGATTATGCGCTAAAAATCCAAAAAACCGCAATCTTTATAAAGGGTCGCATTTTCCCCAACAATATGACAATACTTATCTTTCTATAGACGTTGCTATACTTGCGTAAGCTATGTTTATGGGAAGATTTGTTTATTTCACGCTAATGCCCTGGTAGTGCAGCGGCCTAGCACTTAGCCCTGTCACGGCTATAACCCGGGTTCAAAAAGCAATTGAAAGTCCCGGCCAGGGCGGTTGGGCCGGTAGCTCAGCCTGGAAATGCGAGTTGGGCATCCTTATTGGAAGCCACTCATGGGCATTTAGAGCACCGCACTTTTAAACAACGCAGAAATGCGGTGGTCGCGAGTTCGAATCTCGTCCGGCCCGTTAATATTCGGAGGAATAAGTAAATGAGCAAAGAGACAAAGCACGCATTAGTTCCAAAACACTCCAAACTCAGTGAAAAGCAGAAAGAAGAGCTGTTCAAGAAATATAATATTTCTATGAAAGAGCTGCCGAAAATAATGAAGAACGACCCTGCTATAAAGCATTTAGATGCAAAAGCGGGCGATGTTATAATGGTGACCAGAGAAAGCGTCACAACAGGCGAGACCATGTTTTACAGGGGTGTGGCAGATGCTGAATAGAGCTGCGCTGATAAACAAGTATTTTTCAGAGCAGAGTTTTATAGATTCTGATATTGAAAGCTTTGATAATTTTATGGAAAAAGAGCTGCAGGTCATAATCGAGGAAAATAAGCTTATCGAGCCCACAATCATACCTTCAAATGTTGAGGAATACAAGATAAGGCTTGACAAGATATGGATAGAAAAGCCAAAGATAACAGAGGCTGACGGCAGCACCAACAAAATCTTCCCAATGGAAGCCAGGCTGAGAAATATGACTTATGCCGCCCCATGCTTCATTGAGATAAGCTCGCATATCAATGGCGTGCAGAGGGAAAACTTCCCGACGCAGATCGCTTCCATTCCAGTTATGCTGAAGAGCAAATTCTGCAACCTATATAAGCTGTCGAAGGATGAGCTTGTTGAAAAAGGCGAAGATCCAAATGATCCCGGCGGATACTTCGTCATAAACGGCACTGAAAAAGTGATAATCAAGGTGGAAGATTTAGCTGCCAACAAACTAATGGTCGAAAGGGATAATCTTGGGGTGAGTGAATTTATAGGAAAAATGTTCTCAGAATATGGCTCATACAAGATTCCGCATAAGCTGGAGCATCTGAAAGATGGACTTTTTTATTTGACTTTCACGAGAGTTAAGAGAGTGCCTTTAATAATAATCATGAAAGCGCTTGGCTTGACAAAGGACGAAGATATCATGAAATTTGTGAGCCAGGAAAAACAATATGACCAGGTTCTTATCAACCTCTATGAGTTTGTTGACATAAAAACAGAAGAGGATGCAGCTGATTATATTGCAAAGAAAATCGGCATCACCCAGTCCAAAGAGATAAGGCTTGAAAGGATGTATGAGATAATTGACAAATTCTTTTTGCCGCATCTCGGGATAAAAAGAGAAGACAGGATTTACAAGGCATACAACCTGTGCAAGATGCTGAAAAAATTCATCCAGGTTTCAACTGGCGAGCTTCCTCTTGACGATAAGGATAATTATTCAAATAAAAGACTGAAGCTGAGCGGCGATTCGCTGGCAGACCTTTTCAGGGTTGACTTGAAAGTGCTGATAAGCGACCTGCTTTACAATTTCCATCGTCATGTGAAAAGAGGCAAATTTCCTCCGTTAAGGTCATTGATAAGGAACAAGCTGCTGACACAGAGGCTTTACAGCAGCATGGCGACTGGCTCATGGATTGGCTCAAGAAAAGGAATAAGCCAGCGCATACAAAGAATAAATTTTCTCGATACAATGAGCCATCTACAGCGTGTTGTCAGCCCGTTAAGCGCATCGCAAGAAAATTTTGAGGCCAGGGAGCTCCATAGCACGCATCTTGGAAGGCTATGCCCGATTGAAACACCTGAAGGAACAAATATAGGGTTGAGGAAAAATCTTGCGCTGATGGCCAGCGTTACCAAAAATGAAGATGAAAATGAGCTTTTGAAGCAGCTAAAGTCATTTGGGCTCAAGAGTGTGAGATAAAATGGCAGGAGAAGTTTACTTAAACGGGAAATTTCTCGGAACAGCTGAAAATGCAGCTGACTTTTCAGACAGGATAAAAACCGAAAGAAGAAAGGGCAAGGTTTCAAGCAATGTTAATGTTTATTATGACAGGCAGAGCGAGTCTATTTTTGTAGAAAATAACCGCGGCAGAGTCAGAAGACCCTTGATTGTTGTAAGAAATGGCGAGCCTTTACTGACTGAAAAGCACATACAGCAATTGCAAAAAGGCGAGTTAAGCTGGAACGACCTTATCCAGCAGGGCATTATTGAAAATATTGATGCGCTGGAAGAAGAAAATGCATTAGTGGCTTTCTTTGAGAATGAAATAACAAAGGAGCATACGCATCTTGAGATTTCGCCTTTGGCAGCTCTTGGCTTAGCAACTTCTCTTGTTCCTTATGGCAATTTCTGCCCTTCAGCCAGGCTTAACATGGGCTCAAAAAACCAAAAGCAGGCTATTGGATTGTATGCAGCAAACTTTTCACTGAGAATAGATATGGATGTCAATATTCTGCACAGCGCACAAAGGCCTGTTGTTACCACGATGATGTATGCTGCCTCCAATTATGATGAGCATCCTTCTGGACAAAATCTTGTAGTTGCAATATCGAGCTTCAAAGGCTATAACATGGAAGATGCAATTGTAATGAATAAGGCATCCATAGAGCGCGGCTTGGGAAGAAGCACTTATTTCAGGCCGGCAATTGCTGAAGAGTTGAGGTATAGCGGCGGCTTAATTGATGAAGTTTCTGTTCCTGACAAAGATGTTAAAGGCTATAAAAGCGAGAAAGATTACAGGTTTTTAGAGGGAGACGGAATAATCTTCCCAGAAGCTTATATCAGGGAAGGCGATGTTATGATTGGAAAGACAAGCCCGCCAAGATTTTTGAGCAGCCTGGACGAATACAATCTAGCTTCATCAACAAGGAGAGAGAGCTCGGTCAGCTTAAAGCATGGCGAGGAAGGCGCAGTTGATTTCGTTTTAATAACAGAAAATGAAGAAGGAAACAAATTAGTGCAGGTAAGGCTTCGCGACCAGAGAATCCCGGAAATAGGCGACAAATTTACAAGCAGGCATGGACAAAAAGGCGTTATAGGCCTGATTGTTCCTGCAGAAGATATGCCTTTCAGCGCTTCAGGCATTATTCCTGATTTATTGTTCAATCCTCACGGAATCCCGTCAAGAATGACAATCAGCCATCTAATTGAGATGATTGGCGGCAAGGTCGGAGCTTTAAACGGGCGCTATATAGATGGAACAACATTCAATGTTGAAACAGAGGATACTTTAAGAAAAGAACTGCTTTCACTTGGCTTTAGAGAGAATGGCACTGAAACAATGTACAACGGCATAACAGGAGAGGCATTTGAATCAAAGATTTTTGTCGGCGACATGTATTATATGAAGCTGAAACATATGGTGGCCAACAAGCTTCATGCGCGCGCTCGCGGCCCTGTGCAATTGCTTACAAGGCAGCCTACAGAAGGAAGGGCAAAAGAAGGCGGCTTAAGATTGGGAGAAATGGAGAAAGATACATTTGTTGCCCATGGCGCATCATTGCTGCTGAAAGAGAGATTTGATTCTGACAAAACAATAGTTCCAGTCTGCGAAGAGTGCGGATTGCTCGCAATCCATGACGAGTACAAGAATAAAAGCTTCTGTCCCATATGCGGGGAGAACACAGAAATCAGCTTTATTGAATTAAGCTACGCTTTCAAGCTATTAATGGATGAAATGAAGTCGCTTGGAATTTATCCGAAATTGATTTTAAAAAATAAATATTGAATAAAAAACAAAAATGGCTGAAGAAAAAAATAAAGAAAATGAAGTCGGAATAACTGAAGAGACAGAAAAGAAAGCTGCTGAAAAAGAAGCAGTGATTGAAGAGCAGGAAATTCACGTATACAAACAAGTAAAGAATATATTATTTGGAATGCTAAGCCCCAAGATGATAAAGAAGATGGCTTCTGTCAAGATCGTGACTCCGGAGCTTTATGATAAAGAAGGCTATCCTGTTGACGGCGGCCTGATGGACATAAGGCTCGGCGTAATTGACCCCGGATTAAGGTGCAAGACCTGCGGCTCAAAGCTGAAAGAGTGCATCGGGCATTTTGGCTATATAGAGCTTGCGCGCCCTGTGATACATATAGAGTTTGTCAGCCACATAACTGATATCTTAAGGGGAACGTGCAGGGAATGCGGCAGAATAATGCTTCCAAAAGCAAAAATTGAGAAGGCGCTTGCTGATATTGAAAAAGTCGAGAAAGAAAAAGGCACATATCAAGCAAAAGCCCTGATAAAAAGCATTGTAACATATGTGAAAAATGTCAAGAAATGCCCTCATTGCAATGCGAAGTGGAAAAAGATAATAGTTGAAAAACCAACAACTTTCCTTGAAGAAGAAAAAAGACTAAGCCCAATTGAGGTCAGAACAAGGCTGGAAAAAATACCTGATGAAGACATCAGATTGTTTGGATTAAAGCATGAATTTGCAAGGCCTGAATGGATGGTGCTGACTGTTTTGTCGATTCCTCCTGTCACAATGAGACCGTCTATTACATTGGAATCTGGCGAGAGAAGCGAGGATGACCTGACGCACAAGCTCGGCGATATAGTAAGAATCAACCAAAGGCTGTTTGAAAATATAAATGCAGGAGCGCCTGAAATAATAATAGAGGATTTATGGGATCTGCTTCAGTACCACATTACAACTTTCTTTGATAATGACGTTGCCCAGCTGCCGCCTGCAAGGCATAGGAGCGGCCAGCCGTTGAAAACAATTTCTGAGAGGATAAAAAGCAAGGAAGGGAGGATAAGGCATAATCTTGCCGGCAAGAGGACAAACTTTTGTGCAAGAACAGTTATAAGCCCTGATCCGATGCTTGACCTTAATGAAGTCGGAATTCCACTAATTGTTGCGATGAAGCTCACTGTCCCTGAAACATTGAGGGACTGGAACAAAGAATATGTTGTGAAGTTTGTTCAAAATGGGCCAAATAAATACCCTGGCGCAAATTACATTGTAAGGCCTGATGGAAAAAAGAAAAAAATAACTGATGAAACAAGAGAGCAGCTGGTAGAAGAGCTGCAGCCGGGATATATTGTTGAGAGGCATTTAATGGACGGCGATGTTGCTATATTCAACAGACAGCCAAGCCTGCACAGGATGTCGATGATGTGCCACAAGGTAAAAGTGCTGGGCGGAAGAACATTCAGGCTGAATCCTGCGGTATGCGCACCTTACAATGCTGATTTTGACGGGGATGAAATGAATCTGCACATTCCCCAGACAGAAGAAGCAAGAGCTGAAGCTGAAATATTGATGCAGGTCCAGACACAGCTGATATCACCCAGAAACGGGTTAAGCATAATCAGCTGCATTCAGGATGCCATTGTTGGAAATTATCTGCTGACAAGGGAATTAAAATTAAAAAGAAATGAAGCTGTTAATCTGCTTTCAAGCGCGGGTGTTTTTGATTTCTCAAGGCTGCCTGACAAAAATGAGGTTGATGGCAAGGAAATTTTCTCTGTCTTATTGCCGCATGACTTTAATTATGTTGGCAGGGCGAAAGCTTCTGATATTGACGGCAACAAAGATATCCTGATAAGGAAGGGCAAACTTATAAAAGGCGTCATGGATGGCGCAAATTTAGGCGAGGGATCCGGGCTATTGCTTAGAAATCTCCATAAGCAATACGGCGCCGATTATGCGCTTGAATTGCTGGGCAAGATGTTCAGGCTCGGCATTGAAGTTTTGCTTAGCTATGGCTTTTCAACTGCAATTTCTGACACTGATCTTCCAGAAGAAGCAAAGAAAAAGATAAGGGAAACGCTGGCTACTTCTGAAGAAGAGGTGCAGAATCTGATACAGAATTATCACGAGCAAAAACTTGAAACCTTCCCTGGAAAAACAATGCTTGAAACCCTTGAATTGAAAATACTTGAGCTGCTTAACAGAACAAGAAGCACAGCTGGAACAATAGTTTCAGAGTTCATAAACAAGAAAGCGCACACTTCAATTATGGCTGCTTCAGGTGCAAGAGGCAACATAATCAACATGGCGCAAATGGCTGCTATTGTCGGCCAGCAGGCTATGCGCGGCAGAAGAATCGGAAAAGGATATATGGGGAGAACTTTAAGCTGCTTTAAAAGGGATGATTACGGCCCGGCTGCCAGGGGATTTATCAAGAACAGCTTTAAATCAGGCTTATCGCCAAGCGAATTCTTCTTTGGCGCAATGACTGGCCGCGATTCACTAATGGACACTGCGCTGAGAACTCCAAAATCAGGCTATCTTTACAGAAGGCTGGCAAACGCCATGCAAGACCTTAAAGCAGAATATGACGGCACAGTAAGGGATGCCGGAGGCAGAATAATACAATTCAGCTATGGCGAGGATAATGTTGATGTTTCGAAATCTGAAAAAGGCATAATAAATGTTAAAAAAATCATTGAGCTGATGGGAGAATAAAATGGTTGAAGATTTACTGAAAGATTATGAAGATAAGATGCCGAAAAAGATAATTGAAGAAATAAAAGAGAATATGCCGAAAGGCTTAAACAAAGGAAAGATGAAAGAGATAATTGAATCTGTTTACAATGAATACATCAATGCGCAAGTAGAGCCGGGAGACAGCGTTGGCTTGATAAGCGCTGAAAGCATAGGCGAGCCAGGAACGCAGATGACATTGAATACATTCCATTTTGCAGGCGTTGCTGAGATGAATGTCACAATGGGGCTGCCAAGAATAATTGAAATCTTCGACGGAAGAAAAGAAATCTCAACGCCGATGATGGAGATCCACCTTAAAGAGCCTTATTCAAAAGGCAAGGATATAAGAAAGATTGCTTTGTCAATAAAGGAAACAGAATTATGGGAGATAACCAAAGAGATTTCAATAAATATTGCCGATATGTCGCTTGATATCAGGCTGGATAAAGAAAAGATGAATGAAATTGACACAACTGCCAATGCTGTTGCAAAGGCACTAGAATCTGTCAAAGGCCACACTGTTAAAGTTAAGGGCGAAGAAGTTGCTGTAAAGCCAAAAGGAAAGGAAGAAAACCTTAATGACCTGTACAAGCTTAAGGAAAAATTAAAGAAAGTTTATATAAAGGGCATAAAGGGCATTTCGCAAGTTCTTCCTGTAAAAAGAGGAGATGAGTTCATAATAATAACGGCAGGCACAAATCTCGAAAAGGTGTTTGAGCTGGATTATGTTGATGAAACAAAGACAATATCAAATGATATTTTTGAGATTTCCGAGATTTTGGGAATAGAAGCTGCAAGGCAGGCAATAATCAATGAGGTATTCAAGGTCATGGAGAGCCAAGTGCTGGATATAGATATAAGGCACATAATGCTTGTTGCTGATACGATGTGCACATCCGGCAAGATAAGAGGCATTACAAGATATGGAATTGTGAAAGAGAAGGCATCTGTATTGGCAAGGGCATCATTCGAAACTCCAATAAAGCACATGATTGGCGCATCTATATGTGGAGAAGTGGATGAGTTGAATTCAGTTGTTGAGAATGTAATGCTGAACCAGCCTGTGCCAATCGGAACAGGACTGCCCGGCTTGGTAACGAAAACAAAATAAGGGGTTAAAATGGAAGCAGAAGAAGAAATCAAAAAATTAGCGAAGAGCAAGAAGCTCATTATAGGCAGCGAAAGGGCTATCAAGCTTCTGAAGAATAAGAAGGCTGAAAAAATCTTTATATCTTCAAACTGCCCGGATGGCGTAAAAAAAGACATTAAGAAATACTGCAGCCTTTCAGGAGCAAACTGCATTGAGCTAAGGCAGACCAATGAAGAGCTGGGGATGCTGTGCAAGAGGCCATTCCAGGCATCAGTTATTGCAGTTGTTAAGGGTTGAAAGTGAATAGGATAAAATACGATATTAGCCTGATGAAGTTCATCTCTCTGTTCGAAACTATAACCCAGGCTAAATTAAAGGATGTTGTTGATGAGGAAAGCAGGCTTTTGTTTGTTGTTGAAGAAGGCGAGATCGGAAAGGCAATCGGAAAAAACGGAGTCAATGTCAAAAGGCTTGAAAATGTTTTGAATAAGAGGATAAGGATTGTTGAGTTCAATAATGATCTGCTGCAGTTTGTCAGAAATCTGATATATCCGTTGGCTGCAAGAGAGATAAAAGAGGAGAATAAAATTGTCACAATAGCCGGACAGGATGGAAAAACCAAGGGGCTGCTTATAGGGAGAAATGCCCAGAATCTGCGTGCTTATGAGAATGTTGCAAAGAGGTATTTTGAGATTGAGGGAATAAAGGTGGTTTAAAATAAAAACGTTTATAAACAAACCAAAAATCTTATTTTAATAACATGGCAAGCAAGTCACAAGGGTTAAACGCTGCTAAAAAGCTGATGAGAAGAAGGCATAAAAGCAGATGGAAGGAGAGGCTTTACGTCAGAAGGACACTTAAGCTTAAGGAGAAGTCTGACCCATTGGAAGGCTCTTCACAGGCGCGAGGAATAGTTCTGGAGAAAGTGCAGCTTGAGGCGAAGCAGCCAAATTCAGCAATGAGGAAGTGCTGCAGAGTGCAGCTTATAAAAAACGGAAGGCAGGTAACAGCATTTATGCCAGGTGATGGCGCTCAAAAACTGATTGATGAGCATGATGAAGTTATCATTGAATGCATAGGCGGCAGAATGGGCCGTTCTTATGGCGACCTTCCAGGAGTCAGATGGAGAGTAATAAAGGTTAATGATCAAAGCTTGATTGCCTTATTGAAAGGCAAGATAGAGAAGGCTAGAAAATGAGCAATGTAAAAGCATTTAATATCTGGGGCGCAGAAGGGATAAAAGTAGAAGATATTGGGCTGGTTGATTACATTACAATTGAGCCGAAAATTGTGCCTAAGACCGGGGCGCGCTATGTAGGCCAAAAATTCCACAAGTCAAAAACTTTTATTGTTGAAAGGCTGATAAACAAATTAATGATTCCGGGCCATAAAAGCAAGAAGCATTTAAGGACGAGCTACCATATGACCGGCAAGGCAAGCAACGCCTACCATATTGTAAAAGAGGCATTCAAGATTGTTGAAAGGAAACTGAAAGAGAATCCGCTGAAAGTTTTTGTAAAGGCAATTGAAAATGCAGCTCCCAGAGAAGAGATCATCACAATCGAATACGGCGGAGCAAGATATCCGAAAGCGACAGACTGCGCGCCGCAGAGAAGGGTTGATATTGCATTGCGCTACATGACCCAGAGCTCATTTCAAAAGTCATTCAATTCCAAAAAGCATATTGTAGATGCGCTTGCTGATGAGATCATCTTTGCATATCAGAAAAACCAGGCTTCCGGCGCGATCGCAAAGAAGTTTGAAGTTGAAAGGCAGTCAGACAGCAGCAGATAAATTCTTTTTTACTTGTAAGTAGTTAAAAATAGAAAGATTTATAAAGCTTAAAAAATATCAAAATTTATTATGTCAGATAAACTTTTTGAATTAATAAATAAGGGTGTAGAACAACCAGAATTAGTTACTCTCAGAAGTGGATTTTTGATATTGCCTGGAACAGATATCAGCAATCTCATTAGTGAAGAACTTATTGTATTGGTACATCCTTTTCATCCTAAAGCTTATATTAATGATAAAAAAAATCCAAAGTATGAAAACAAAAGAGATCAGTTAGTGAGAAGTTGTAAATCCCCAATATTGATGGGATTTGAAGATGTGCGCTTGCCAGTTTCAACAAGATGGTTACAAGGATTACAACCACAAGGTCCAAGAATTATTTATCAAACAGGATATGTGAATCCTATTCCTATTCAACCATCAGAGAAGGATTTTGTTGAAAGAGTTAAAGCTACATTCAATACTTCAAAAATAAGACTGGGTGGAGCAGAACTTTATCTTCAGGAAGATGGAGAACCTGCTAAAAGAGGTTGTGTAAATGATACGTACAGATTTTTATCTCCTCATTTTGCAGTTATATTGGATAGAAGATATTGTTGGAAAGGTCAGCAATGAAATACTGCGTATTATGAGGCTTTATGAAAAACATAGTATTAATCGGCGGAATGGGCTCTGGGAAAACAACACTTGGAACAGCCCTAAAGAAAGAGAATCCTGCTATTAACCCTATTTATATGCACAGGTATGGCGCAGGCATTCCGCTGACTTTAATTGCATCGGATTCTGATTTGCTCTCATTGCCTAAAGCAGATTATATTGAAACTATCTTTAAAAATGGAAGCATAGAGTGCAAAAAGTTCTCAAGACAGGAAATGGATGATATCGGCAAAAAAGTTTTTGATATTTATGGCGATACTATATTGGCAGAGTTGATTTTACGTTTGGTTATTCCTGGCGTGCAAAATGTAGTTGATAATGCTGTAAGAGCTTCAACTGTAAAATATCTTAAAGAGCGGGGCTTATATATCGTGGCTTTAAATTGCAGATTTGAAACTCAAGTACAGCGAAGGCTGCATGACAGAAAGGGAATTGATCCTGAAAATAAATCTTTGCTTGAAGAACAGATTAAACAGACAAATGCCCACTTCGAAATTGATGCCACGCGCGGATTAGCTGATGTTGTTTACGATAGTGATACATTCGGTCTGGAGTATTATCCTGCAATAGCAAAAGAAATAATCAAAGCAACCAATTACCGCTCTACAAAAACATAATGCTTTTCATTGCCTTCCAGTTCAAGAAGGATCCTTTTGATGACAACTCTTTCAGGATTCGGCATCAGCTTCACCCTTTTCTTTATGTCTTCAAAGCTTTTAAACGGAGCTTCATCTCTCTGCCCCAATATCTCCCACATATGCTTCTTTCCCAATCCAGGCAGTAGTTCAAGCTGATGCATCCTTGTTGTCAGGGGCTGCGATTTATTAAAGAAATCTACAAACTTGGCCTCATTTTTATGGACAATATCCTGCACAAAATAGTCCAGCTCAGATTTTGCAGTGCCTGTAAGCTTTGTCATGGACAGCTTTCCCAGGATGTGATGAATCTTGTCCCTTTTAGCTTCTCCAATATAAACCTCTTCAATTGGAGACAAGGTGATGCCTTTCTTCGGCACCAGCTCTAGCAAAGTGAAGTGCTCTTTGCCTATTGCCTGAACTATTGGCGTCTTTAGATGGCTTGGCCTTGTGTCAAAAGGATAGCCATTCGGCAAAAAATCAAGCACCACTACCCATTCTTCCTTTGTTTTTTGCTGATCCATTCCACCCTCTTAGTTTTATCTTGATTATCCTTATATATAAACTTTACTTAGAAATCAGGAAAACTCATTAATTATATCTGAAATTTTTTTTATGTTTTCAACCTTTACAGTTATTGTATATCCCTGCAGAATTGTTTTTACATCTTCAGCATTCTTCGGCATCAGGTCAAGTATCTTGCAGATATGGACATCCTTCATCCTGGGTATGTTCAGCTTGCTGATTTTGTCAAACAATTCCTTGCTTTTTTCTTCGTCTAAGCTGGCGTAATGCCCTAGATATTCCTCGGTTTTTGCCGCCCTGAAGTTCAATTCCCCGTCTCTTTTCTTTATTCTCTTCAGATCTTCCTTTACTTCAGATATTCTCATTGGAGTTTCGCTTATTATTACTGGCTTCATTATTCCACCTTTTTAAGATGAATCGGATGCACTAATAAAACTTTTTTCTTTCCCCTGTCCTGTATCAGCACGTTGTAGCAGTTCTTGATCTTCTCAGTTATTGTGCCTACCTTCCCTATGAACCTCGGGAAAAAAAGTCCTTTTTGGTAAGCAGGCTCTGGCAAAAGCACGACTTTCTCGCCATTTTTAAAGTTGGCAAAAAATCTGGTTAAGCTTATTTTTCCGCGCTCTCTAGCGCCTTTTTTGAACTCATTCCTTGTTTTTTTTCTTGACGAGCCTATTCTTTTGGTCATAATGCTGGAGAAAGCCAGCCTATTTAAAAAACTTTCTGTCAAAAACCACCCATCACAGATGGGTGGCATGTCGCTGCTGTTTGCAGCATCAGGTGGTTTTTGAGCATGCTCAGAATTTTCAACATACGAAAAATGTTGGCTTTCCGCCACCAGTCAAAGACTGGATGGAAAATTCTGACATTTTTATGCAAATATTTAAATATACTTAACGCCAAATATGCTGAATCTTAAAAAGAGGTGACGAATATGTATAAGCTCTTTAAAAAATCCCTGCCATGCCTGTTCGGCCTGGGCATAGGCCTTTATCTTTTGTGCAATGACGCACATGCTGAAAAAGCAGAATACAAAGCTGCAAATTTATGGTTCGGCGTATGTGAAATACCGTCTAAACTTATACATCATACGATAAATGAATGCGTCAATGGTGACAGGGATATGAATGTGCCTGTGCTGGCGGCAATAAAAGACAGTGCAGAAGGATTTTTTTATGGCGGCGTAGATAGTATAGAGAATGTAATCAACGGGATCAGGGGAGAAAAAACCACCCTGCCGCAGGAATACGGAATAATCAGATCCAGAATAAAATTTGGAGGCAATAACTATCAGTCTGGATTTAAGCGGGAGATTGACCCTTACACGGGCAAGGCTATTGCCATGGCAGGTATAGCAATATCTGTTTTTTTTCTCATTTGCCTCTTAGATTCCTGCAAAGACATCTTGAGAGAATCAAGAAATTAATTCTTCTGATATAGCAAATGACACAAATTTTTATACAAAAATGTCATTTGCTTATTACGAGCGGACAACTATTTGTATAAATGTCAGAAATGCTTTTGCATTTCTGAGCAAATTAGAAACACAAAATGTTTCTAATTAACTATTGTCCGCGAGTATAGAACCCTATTGCTTTTATCAAATCGGTCTTGTTTAAGTCAAGGAAGAACTTGTCTGTAAAATAAATCAGGGAATGCGCAGAATCCCACAGCAGGAAGCTGTTGAGTTCTTTTCTTCCGTTTTTGATGATCAGCTCCGGCGGCACAAAATAGGAAGTGTAGATATTTTCCTTTATCAGCGGCTTTGTTATGACATCAGGATCGAGCCTTCCTGCCTTTATCATCCTGCCTATTATTCTTACAGCATCAACGATTTCCTGCTGGCCGTCGTAATTTACGCAGAAATTGACGAAGAAATCATTGTAATCGTGAGTTTCATCTATTATCTTCTTGATTTTTTCAACAGCCCTGTCTGGAAGATCATACCATTTGCCAAGAACAGAAACCCTGATTTTGCTCTCTGCCAGCGCCTTGCTTTTTGAAAGCGCGTCAAAAAAATCCACAATAGCATCAACTATTGACGGAAAGCTATCAAGCTTCTCTGCGCTCAGCGGAGTAAGGTAGAATGTTACAATGCGCACATTCAGCCTTATGGCCAGGCTGATGAACTCCTCTATTTTCCTGAACTTCAGCCTGTAAAGCTCTTCTATTGTCTTGTCTTTTGCAACATCCTCAACTGTTATGGCGATGTGCTTTGGAAGACTCTTTTTACTGCCCCCGATCTTAAACATTTCCACTATAAAAACGAAAAGATTTATAAACGTTTTTGTTTAAAATCCAGAAATGGCTTATTTTTTGATAATCGCGATATGCGTTATAGCGCTTTTAATAGGATCCATCACAGACATTAAGACGAGGGAAGTGCCTGACTGGCTCAATTACTCGCTTGTTGCTGCTGGCCTTGGAATAAGGCTTATATGGGCATTGGCAGCATGGGATGTCTGGATTTTATTGTATGGCGTTTTTGGTTTTCTTGTGTTCCTCGCATTGGCATATCTTATGTTTTATACAGGCCAGTGGGGTGGCGGAGACAGCAAGATGCTTATCGGACTTGGTGCGCTAATTGGCCTGGATTTCAAGCTGAGCACATTTATGATCTCTTTCCTGATCAATATACTTTTTATCGGCGCATTATACGGCGTTGTATGGAGCTGCATCCTTGCATTCAGGAACAAGAAGAATTTTGTAAAGGTATTCAAGGATTTCATGCTTGAAAAAAGCTTTATGCTGTGGAGAAGGGCTGTTCTGATAATCAGCCTTGTGCTGCTTGTATCTGTGTTCTTTGTTCCCAGTCCGATACTGAAGCTGCTTATTCTTGTGATTGTCTTTGTCATGATCATTGTTGTTTATCTGTTTACTTTCATAAAGTCAGTTGAGAAGATCGCAATGCTGAAGCATGTAACTCCGATGCAGCTTACAGAAGGCGACTGGATTGTCAAGGACATTCATGTTGATGGAAAGTATGTTGCCGGGCCAAAAGATCTCGGCATTGAGAAGAAGCAGATTAAGAAATTGATTGGTCTTTATAAAAAAGGCAAGGTCAGGAAGATACTGGTTAAAGACGGGATCCCATTTGTGCCGAGCTTTTTGATTGCGTTTATTGTTACATTGATTTGGGGGAATGTGATTTTGATGATTATTTAAATTACTTCATAGTGGTAACAAAATAGAAAGATTTATATAGTAGTTAATTGCCACAGATCATATGGCAACACGAAAGTTATTGTTTCTGGGAAGGCATGGAAAAGCACCTCAGAAACCAGAGGGAGGCAGCAAGGATGAGCTCTTTCCTGAAGCTATTACTGACACTTATAAAGTGGGTAGTTCATTCTATGAAATGATAAGAGAAAACGGCATAACTCCGGAAAAAGCATTCTTCAGGCACACCGATACGAATAGGACGAACTTGTGCGGAAAAACATTTTTGGTTGGAGCATTTAATATGCAGCCGCGCGAAGGCATGAACCCGCCTAAAACACAGGAAGATTTAGCAAATTATGATCTTTCGCCTATTGAAATTTCAGAGGATTCAAGATTTAACATTGTAGATAATGGTGTCAACTTAGAAGTATATAAAAAAGAAGGTTCTGCCGGCAATATCGATTATTGGCTGGCAAATCCCATGGCAACAGAGCATCTGGGAAAACCTATTGAGCAATATGTGTCCATATATACGCGTTCCAGAGAGGGTATTGTCGATAATATTAAGAAATTGGTTAATGATAAAAAAGACCTTGGAACTATTGTCAGCCACGCAGTACACATTGAGATTCCTCTTCTTGTATTGATTGATTCAGGAAGAAGCACGCCTATTAAGAAAGTTGAAGAAATTGGCGGGACATTTCAGATGACTGAGTTTGCATACTTGGCTATTGATACAACAGGCGGCGGAATATCTACAGCATCCTTAAACTTCAAAAACAAGGATTATAAAGTAGATTTAAATAAATTAATGAACAACAGTTGAATGGAATAGATTTCTATGGCCATCGTTAAAACAATAAAAGGAATAGCGAGCAACGAGCATCTCGGTTATATTCTGCGTAATTTTGCCAAAGAAGGCCTTCTGTCCGGGGAATTCGGCAAATTCTTAGGCCGCCAATTCTTCGGCATAACACAAAAGCCCAAAGATGGCCTGCGGTTTGAAAATCACTCCCATTCGCATTTATCTGACGGCGATGATTTGGATGATATAGTTAAATTGTTGTTTAAGGAAAAGATTCCAATATGGTCGCTTACTGACCATGGAAATTCTGAAGCATTTGATCAGTTAAAAGAAGGCAGATATAAGCTTAACATTGAAAACAAGTACGAATTGGATGTGAACAGCGATGGAAGGTCTCTTGTGATCCATTCACAGGGCAGGCAGCTTGTTCTTTTGAGGTCAATTGAATACTGGACAGACAAGGGAGAGCTTGGAATTCATGGCTATAAAGGCAAACTGCCGAATAAAAAAAGTACCCCCGATGAAGCAATTGACAGAGCGCTTGACATGGGCGGCTATGCTGTAATTAATCACCCATATTTTTGGGAGGGGCTTGGCTTTCATGGAAAAAGAGCCATTGAGCAGGCAATAAAAAGAGGCGCTATTGCTATTGAAAAAAACGGAACTGAATCGCTAGTCCAAATCTATTCTGCAGCAAGGTCAGAATCGGATGCCAAGCAGTTTAAAATTCCTCTTATAACTTCAGGAGATGCCCATAAATTATACCTGTATGGCTTAAGCGGAATAACTTTTGATGAAAAAGTGTATGAAATTGAGCTTAAACAAAACGGAATGAATCACGCAGATGCTGTTAAAGATTTAGTTTCTTCAGGAAATTTCAAAACTTATCTGAATTATTTAAACCTAAAAGAATGTTTGAAATTTTTCCCGTTTGGAACTGTAAAAGAGGCAGAAAATGAATAAAACAACAGAATCATATTTGCTTAAGTTCAGGGAAATGACCAAAGCAGAGCAAAAGCTGACAGATGAAGAAAAAGAAAGATTTGAAAATGTAGATTATAATAGGATCTATAACCAATTAAAAATACATAATAAAAACGTTACTATAAAAGCAATAAATCCATACACGGGAGAGGTTTTTTATGACGGAGATCATGATGGTGGAAGGTTTAATATGACCAGCTTAGGGTATGGGGAAAAGGAAAATAAAAAAGGAATAAAGGTTTATGTGATGGGGCCAGGATTGTTTGAAAAGAAAGAGCAATCTATCTAAAATTGAAAAATAAAAAACAATTAAAGCACTAGCAAAATAATTTTCAAACCAGGAATCTGCTCAAAATGTTCGTCAGTTGTCAATAAGGTCATTCCATTATCAATAGCGATTGATGCTATAAGGATGTCAAATAAAGGAATCATCTTTCCACTTTTTTCTAGTCCGTATTTGATTTCAGAAAACAGTCTTGAGCTATTCGCAGTAGTATTCAGCAAATAGAAACTATTTAGGTTATCCAGCTCTTTTTTTGATTCGCTTTTTTTACCAGCTAACAGCCCATAATAGACTTCGGAATAAGAAGGGGCAGTGATGCAAACTATTTCTGGCTCTTTTAATTTTGAAAGTTCATCAATAATCTTCTTATTCTTCCTCTCTAGTTCAATATAGATGTTTGAATCCAAAACAAAAGCCATTTTATAATTTCCTGAAGTCAAACCCTTTCCTGAAGCCTTTCATTGCTTTTTTAATATTTTTAACATCATCATCTGATAGTGTTTTTTCTCCATGCAGCAGGTTTTTCCAGTTGCTTTTATTGCACATATCTTTATGCTCATCTACCATTTTTGAAAAAAACTCCCCCATTTTCATACCATGCTTTGCAGATTCTGACTTAAATGCCAGCCAATCTTCATCATTTATGTTTTTTATGCAGACATCCATTTGAAATCACCTTCAATAAGAAAGCCAGAACCTATATTTAAACTTTTCTGTTTTTTATAACTTTTATAACAAATATAACTCTTAATGAAAATAATTAAGGTATTCTCTCCAGTTGCTTTATCAGGTAATTCTCCTCTTTCCCGATCTTTTCAGGAATCTTCTCAGTTTTGTCTTCAATCACAATCGGCTTTGGCTTTTCCCTTTCAAACTCGCCGATATTTTTAGCCTGCTCCTTGAGCTTAAGCTCAACTGTTGACATTTCTTCTTCGCTTAATTGTTTCGGCTTCCAGTTCAGGTTAATGCCATCGTTCTGCATCCTTGGAATTACATGCACCATGAAATGCGCTGCCTTCTGGCCTGCTGCAATTCCGTTCGTTACAATGATATTTGTCCCTTCTACTTTTAATGCATCAAACACAGTCATGGATATCCTGTTTGCAATTTTAAACAATGCATCAACAAGAGGATCAGGAACCTGCTCAATTATCGGATAATGCTCTTTCGGCATGACAAGGACATGGCCTACATTTGCTGGATTTAAGTCGAGGATTGCGATTATACTTTCATCCTCATAGATCTTCTTCGAAGCGGCTTTTCCTTCGATTATTGCGCAGAAAGGGCAGTTGTCCATCATTTTCCACCGCTCAATAAGTTTGTTATGAGATCGAGATCTGAATTCTCATCTGATTTTTTAGTTGGTTTTTCTTTTTTAGGCTCTTTTCTCTTTTCAGTTTTTGTTTCTTTTGGCTTCTCTTCTTTTTTAGGCTCTTCTACAATTTCTGCTTCCACTGCGCCGAGTTTTTCAGCTAATATCTTTCTTACTTTATTCAGGTCATCCTCGCTTATTCTGTTGTGAGGAATTTCCAATCCAACTCCGTCATTTTCAACCCTTGGAATAACATGGATCATGAAATGCTGCGCTTTCTGGCCTGCTGCAACGCCATTTGCAACAAATATTGTTGTGCCATGGCTCTGCAATGCCTTCAGGCTGGCCTGTGATAATGCCTTGGCAACCTTGAAAAGATATCCTATTTCTTCTTCAGGGATCTGCGGCATTATGGAATAATGCTCTTTCGGCAGAACAAGCATATGCCCCGGATTGGCAGGATTGATGTCAAGCACTGCAATGCATTTGTCATCTTCATAGATCTTCTTTGACTGCACTTTTCCGATAATTATATGGCAGAATACGCACTGCTGCTTCTGGAATTCCCGCTGCTCCTCTGGAGACATCTTGCTGATCTTCTCCTGCATAGCATCTGATTGATCTTTTGTGAGCTCCATTTTAAAGATTAAATTGGTTATTGGTATAAAAATGTTGTGGAGATTTGGCGCAAGCGACCCAATTTCCAGTTTAGGCAGTGTTAATTTTAGTGGCAGTTGTTTAATCAAAAAAGCGAAGCGACAACTCAAGAACAATAATTAAGGAGAAACATTTTGTTGTTATCCTATTTCTTCCATACAATATGTCCGTTAATATTATTCTTTTCAAAGACTTCTAAAATTT
Source organism: Candidatus Woesearchaeota archaeon (assembly GCA_030651135.1). NCBI lineage: Archaea > Nanobdellati > Candidatus Woesearchaeota > Candidatus Woesearchaeota archaeon. Next base: position 73,660 of record JAUSCS010000013.1, on the reverse strand, counting down.
GAGCACAAAATTGCAGTAATGGCTGATTATTCTCTTTTTTGGATAACTCATACAAGCGAATGAAGAATCTCTTGCCAGTTTCGGTTTGTTTAAAGTTTTTCTTAAGAAAGTTATGCTGACTACAAAGTGTTTGGCCATTTTCTAGTGTTGCTTCTCCTCCAAAATCTTTAGGTTTTATATGGTCTGCATGAAGTTCAAAACCTTCATTTTTTCCTCTTCCACAAAGAACACATTTGTAACCATCTTTTTTGAAGATGGCTTCCCTCACAGCAGGACTAAAATCATCTAATTCTCTAATATTTATATTTTTAGGATCATATCTGTATATCCCTTTTTTGATTTTCTTTAAGTAACCAACTTGATGCAGTTTACGAATTCCCCTATCGGGATCTCTGAATACCTTTCCAGTTCGTTTTAGATATTCAGCAGTAACCCAATCTACAACTTCAGGATGTGATATATCCCTGTTTGGATTTTTCTTAAAATACTCCATAATCATATCGGATTGTGTTGTTTCTTCTGTATCTTTTGCCATATTTATCGCATTTATACTTCAATAGCCCTCTCGTTTAGTTTTTTTTCCAAAAGATTTGCTTCATTGATGATTCTTTTTTTTGCTAAATTACAGTATTCTTCATCAATATCAATACCGATTGATTTTCTGTTATTTAAAGTTGCGGCTATTAATGTTGAACCGCTCCCCATAAACGGGTCTAATACGACATCACCAACAAAACTGAATAATTTAATGCATCTTCTCGGTAATTCAACAGGGAAAGGTGCAGGATGACCACCGGCTCCTTTTTTGCTTTGACCGGGAAAAGTCCATAGACCATTAGTCCAATCCATAAATTCTTGTCTAGTTATATCCGATTCTTTTTTCTCGTTCTTTTTCCAGTCTTTCTTATATAAAATGATAATAAGTTCTACTGGTGCTATCACATAAGGGGCAGATGCACTTAACCAAGAGCCCCAAGCAGTTCTTCGTGAAATATTTCCTTCATTCCATATTATGGTAGAATGATATTTATATCCTATTTTTTTAGCTATTGTTGTAAAATCTGCACCAACACTTTGTTGGCCATCTTTGTTTTTATCTAAGGGAATATTAAGACATAGTCTTCCATCATCTTTCAACCACTTAAAACATTTAGATAACCATTTATGACTAAATTCTAAATATTTTTCATAAGTGATCTTATCATCATGAGAATTATACTTAATATCAACATTATATGGCGGTGATGTAACAATTAAATCAACACTTTCATCAGGAATTTTATCTGTTGAGAGCACATCTTCACAGATGATTTTCAGTTTTTTGTGATTAAAGAAAATTCCCCCTTTCATACATGCAGTAGAATATTGAGTATTTATTAATGTTTGGCTTTTAAACTGTATGTTTTACATTTTCGTTTCATCCGCCCCACCCCCTAGTTCGTTTAGTCGTTCAGAAATAACCCCCTCGTGCTATAACTTTTGCCCTACGAAAATTATAAAAGCAACTAAAATAAAACAACAAACTTTATAAACAAACCCATTTTTCTGGATAATACCAATGATTAATGAAGGCGTCATTGCCTGAATGAGGGAACAAATCATTGTTCTCTGATAATTGAATTGATCAAGCTTGGAGGTCAAAATGGCTGATATATCAAAGGAAACAATAGAAAAGGTTTACGAGGCTATAGAGCTCGCTAAAACAACTGGAAAGATCAAGAAAGGAACAAATGAGGTTACAAAGGCAATAGAGAGAGGAACAGCAAAGTTGGTTGCAATTGCAGCAGATGTAAGCCCGCCCGAAATTGTAATGCACATTCCATTGCTTTGCAAGGAAAAGAACATTGCGTGCATTAAAGTCACATCAAGAGAAGAGCTTGGCGCAGCTGCAGGGTTGGATGTTCCGACAGTCAGCGTTGCAATAGTAAATGAAGGCGAAGCAAAAGAGTTGGTAAAGGAAATAATAAACAGTTCAAGATAAGGAAATAAAATGGCTAAACCGCAAACTGATGTTACAAAGCATCTTAAAACAGATGGCAAAGACGGCAAGAAAGAAGCAGCGCCGCAAAGGCCACAGAAAGGCGAGGAAGAAAAAAAAGGCGTGATTAGCTTTACACAAGCCACTCCTGCAAGAGTCGAAGAGGTCATAGGAAGAACAGGGACAAGAGGAGAAGCAACACAGATCAGGTGCAAGGTGCTGGAAGGCAGGGATCAAAACAAAACTTTGAGAAGAAATGTCAAAGGCCCAATAAGAATAGGCGACATTTTAATGCTGAGGGAAACAGAGATAGAAGCGCAGAGGCTTACGCAGAGCGGAAGGAAATAAAATGGCAAAATGCATATTCTGCAGCAATTTACTGAAGCCCGGAACAGGAAAAATGCTTGTGAAGAATGACGGTAGCCTGCTTTATTTCTGCTCGTCAAAATGCGAGAGGAATTTAAATTTAAATAGAAATCCAAGAAAATTAAAATGGACAGCTGAGCATAAAAGGCTGAAAGAGGGTAAAAAATGATCGAAAGAACATTCATAATGATGAAGCCTGATGCTGTGCAAAGGTGCATCACTGGCGAAATTATAGATAGATTTGAAAATGCAGGTCTGAAAATTGTCGGAATGAAAATGATTTGGATGAGCAAGGATTTTTCAAAGAAGCATTATGAAGCCCATATCAAGAAGCCATTCTACAAAGGGCTGGAAGATTTCATCACATCAGGCCCGGTAATTGCAATGGTTTTAGAAGGACTGCATGCAGTTGAGATTGCAAGAAAATTAGTCGGCGCTACAGAGCCGAGAACAGCGCTGCCTGGAACTATAAGGGGCGATTTTGCGCATCATTCTTACGAGTACACGGACAAGAAAGGAATTTCAATAAAGAATCTTATACACGCGTCATCTTCAAAAGAAGAGGCAAAAAAAGAGATAGAGCTGTGGTTCAAGGCAGAAGAGCTGCACAGCTACAAGACAGTGCATGAAATTCATGTTTTCTAAAAATGGCAGCTGAAACAAGATTAGACAGATTAAGGAGACTGATGAAGGCGCAGACACAGATTAGAAATATCTGCACCTCTGCGCACATACACCACGGAAAAACTGCTTTTACAGACAATCTTCTTGCAGCTGCTGGCCTGATGGCTGAAAAAAATGCCGGAAGCTTAGATGCCGGAATGGAGACGTGGCAGCATAAGGACGAGCAGGACAGATTGCTTACAGTTGATGCTGCAAATGTTTCAATGGTGCATGAATTTGAAGGCAAAGAATATCTGATTAACCTGATTGACACTCCGGGACATATTGATTTCAGCGGAAATGTTACAAGGGCAATGCGCGCAATTGATGGAACCATTGTTCTAGTTTGCGCCTGCGAAGGCATAATGCCGCAGACAGAAACTGTCATAAAGCAGGCATTAAGGGAGAGAGTAAAGCCGCTTCTTTTTATAAACAAGGTTGACAGGCTGATAAAAGAGCTCCAGTTTACTCCGGAGCAGATGCAGGAAAGGTTCATGAAGATTTTCAAGGATTTCAATGTGCTGATAGATGAAATAGCAGAGCCTGAATTCAAGAAGAAATTCCAGGTTGATATCATGGACGGAAGCGTTGCATTTGGCTCAGCAAGGGATAACTGGGCTATGTCTGTTCCGTTTATGAAGAAGAAAAATATAGGCTTCAAGGATATTCTTAAGATTTATGAGCTGGCTGGAGAGGAAAGGAAAAAATGGGTATGGGAGAACGCACCATTGCACGAAGTTGTTCTTGATATGGTCATAAAGCACCTTCCTAATCCGCTTGAAGCCCAAAAATACAGGATTCCAAAAATATGGCATGGCGACCCCGAATCTGAATTTGGAAAAGATATCATAAGCTGCAACCCAAATGGAAAAGTTGCTTTTGTCATAACAAGAATTGTGATTGATTCTAAATCAGGGAAAGAAATATCTGCGGGAAGATTATTTTCAGGCACAATTAAAAACGGAATGGAAGTTTATCTCAATGATGCAAAGCAGTATCAGAGAATACAGCAAGTTCTGATGTACAATGGCATTAAGACAGAGCAGATGGAGGAAGTTCCAGCAGGAAACGTGCTGGCAATTGCAGGGGTTGTTGGAAATGCAGGCGAAACAATAACAGTTGAGCCAGAGCAGGTTTTCACTGAATTAAAGCACATATTTGAGCCAGTAATCACAAAAGCAATAGAAGCTGCAAAGCCAATGGACCTTCCAAAGCTTGTTGAAGTTCTCAGGAAAGTTGCAAAAGAAGATCCTTCTATTAAAATAGAAATCAATGAAGAAACCGGTGAGCATCTGATGTCCGGCATGGGCGAGCTTCATCTCGAAATCATAGAAGGCAGAATAAAAACAGAGAAAGGCGTTGATGTCAAGACATCGCCGCCAATAGTTGTTTACCGGGAGTCTATCACAAAACTATCTCCTGAAATTGAGGGCAAAACTCCCAATAAGCACAATAAATTCATGTTCATTGTTGAGCCGCTTAATGATGAAATCTACAAAGCAGCAGTTGAGGGAATTCTTCCTGAAATGAGAATAAAGAAAAAGGATGAAGAGCTGTGGAAGAACTTGGAAATCAGGGGAATGGAAAGCAAAATTTCAAGAAGAGTCAAGGATATCTATAAAGACAATATGCTGCTTGAAATAACCAGGGGCGAGGTTCATTTACTGGAGGTTATGGAACTTATAATAGATGCTTTTGAAGATGTTATGAGAGCAGGCCCTTTATGCAGAGAGCCATGCAACAAAATAAAGGTAACATTGACTGATGTAAAGCTGCACGAAGATGCTATTCACAGAGGTCCTGCTCAGGTTTATCCTGCTGTAAGAGAAGGCATAAGAGGGGCAATGATGTATGCAAAGCCTGTTTTGCTTGAGCCATTGCAAGTTTTGCTTATTGAAGGCCCTGCAGAATATATGGGAGAGATTTCAAAGCTTGTTTCAAGGAAAAGAGGCCAATTGTTTGAAATGAACCAGCAAGGAACAATGTTTGTTGCAAAAGCAAAGATGCCGGTGGCTGAATTGCTCGGCTGGGCATCTGATCTCAGAAGCGCAACAAGCGGCAGGGGAGTTTCTTCTCTCATAGATCAAATGTTCGAGCCAGTTCCTGCAGAGCTGCAGGCGATCATAATAAAGAAGATCGTTGAGAGAAAAGGATTGACAGAAGGGCAGCTAGGCGCGTAATTTGCAGATTCATTTATTTCAGTATCTGTTCAAGAAATTCTTTGCTTAAATGGTATTTTACATAATTAAAGTCTGCTTTCTTAAAAAGCTGATAAGTTTTCCCCTTTGCCAAGTAATCATGTATCAGCCCTATTTGGTAATCATTCAAAGTCATGCCAATAGGGCTTTTAGCAGATACGGGAATTTTTGGGTATTTATAGCTCATAAGATTTGGCATATCAGCATTATACTCTTCAACAGGATCATTCAGAAATTGATGCGAGTGCCACAAAGCAAACAAATGGCCTATTTCATGGCAGACATAAGAAGCATAAAGCGGCAAAAAAATTCCTTTTACTGCACCATCATTAAGTTTTCCGCCTTTTATAATCCCGTCATTTGTCTGCCTGAATGAATTCGAGGTGTGCATATAAATTGTAGATTCTTCTGGATGCGCTACACCGCAGTCTTCCTGTAAAGTACCTATCAAAGTTCTTTTGAATTTTTCCTTTTCCCCCTCTATAAATCTCTTTGTGCTTTCTGATCCTCCTGATAATTCTTCATCCACCATTCCGGTAAATTTTTCAAAATCAGTTTTAAACCCGGGATTATAGTCCAAATGGTACTGGAATGACCTGTTGGCAAATTCCTCTTCATTAACATAAAGCAATGCAAAATGATCCTCATGGTTAAGGTCTTTTTTGCTTATTTGCTCCTGTTCATCATGAAAAACAAAATCCAGATCAACATCGATTTTATTGTAGAAATCCCTTACAAGGCCGAATATTTCTTTTCTATTTTCATGGAAAAAATCATCTTTCATTGGCTCCACATATACATCAAATCTCACTTTTTTTCTGCGCCTGTTAATAGAGAAAGCATCCGCCAATATATTAAGATTTGACAGCCCTGCACCTAAACAAAATCCGGAAGCGATTCTTAAAAACTCCCTTCTGGTTATGCAGTCCAAATTCAAAGTTTTCATTCTGTGAGCTATACAACAGCTTCTATAAAAATCTTTCTATTTTAACTACCAAAAAGTTACATCTAATATCAAAACAAAAACAAACAAAAGAATTATATAATAAATAATAAATCAACATATTATGATCACTGTCCTTGTTTTCGGAACATTTGACATTGTCCATCCCGGGCATATGAACTTCCTGAAGCAGGCAAAGAAGCATGCTGACAAATTAGTTGTTGTTGTGGCGCGGGATCTTACTGTAAAAGCGCTGAAAGGAAGATTCCCCGAGAACAATGAGGAAAGAAGGCTGAAGAACATCAAAAAGCTGCCCTATGTTGATGAAGCGATGTTGGGCAGTTTGGGAAATGACAAATATGAAATAATAGAAAAGATAAAGCCGGATGTGATAGCGCTCGGATATGACCAGTATTTCTTTACAGAAGATCTGAAAAAAGAGCTGAAAAAGAGGGGAATTCTTGCAGACATTGTAAGGCTGAAGCCGTATAAGGAAGAGATTTATAAAAGCTCTAAGTTGAAGTAACGGGTTTTATTTTTTAAATTTTAAGATTTTTAATAAAAACACCGCTAAAAAAACAGCCAAAGAAATAATAAAGCTGATTGTGCAGATTCTGACCAATGCATCGATCCAGAATTCTTCAGGGAACAATGTTATCAAAAGCCCTGATGCAAAGGCGTAATTGCCCTGCGGAAAAAAGGTTTTGTGGAACAATGAAAATAAAAATTCAAAATTAATGAAAGAGGATAAAAATAAAAGCAAGATCAAAGCCATTGTTGAAAGGCTTCCGTAAAAAAGATAGTTCAAAAATCTTTTAAAGATAATTTTTGTTTTCTCCTTTTTGTATTCTGCATAATACAGATAACTTAAAAACAGCAGTAAAATATTAATCGCCAGTAAAACATAAAAGAAATACCTTGTTTTTAAAATGACTAATTTAACATCCCTCATGTGCGATATTTCTTTCAGGCCAAAGCCATAGACATCCAGGTCCCTTTTATCATTTTTGAAATAATCAAGAATCTGGCCGACAATCTTCTCTTTGTTCTCGACGTTTATATTGTATTTTTCAAATTCATTCAAAATAAACTTTTTGTCATTTATTGTATAAATTGTTACAGACAACATTAGTAAAATAGGAAAAGACAATATCAAAAAAATAAAAATGCCCTTTTTAATCATAAATTTATACTTTCCATGCATTTTTCCTTCAGCCTCTTGTATGTATGATCTGCTATTGCCTTTAAATTTATTATGTCTTCTTCGTTGTACTCTACTAATAGGTTTAAATAATATTCGTCTCCAGTTGCCTTGAACATCCTCCACAGCATAGCAGCATCGCCGCCATAAAACTTCTCAACAATAGGATTCTTTCTCTTTATTCCGAGCTGTTTTTCAATTTCCTTTAAGCCGCCTTTCAGGCCTATCTTGCTGCATGCGTGCCTAAGATCAAAGTGAGGGATAGCGGGGACTAAGCCCGGAAATCTTTTTTTTATGAATGGAAGATCAAAAGTTGCCCCATTAAAGGTTACAATCAATTTGTATTTTTTAAATTCCTCTTTCAATGCATTAACATCAAGGTTTATGCCATTTATCATGGTTTTTGTGTTAATTCCATCATACAGCCCGATCAAAGTTAAATGTGAGTAATTGCTCAGACCAGTTGTTTCGATGTCAAGAAAGCATGTTTCATCCTTAAAGAACTCATAAAGCCGCCAATGCTCTGTTCTCGGCAGCACTTCATCAAAAAACACTGAATTAAGGCTGTAAAGGTTTGCCTTTGCTTTCAAAAGCTGCCTGTCAAAATAAACTTTTTTATAGCCTGCAATGCCCGGAACCCTTTTTGCATTCAGGAAGTCATCCCATGTTTTAATGCCAGCTTTCCACAATGAGGCCTCTTTTTGGCTGCTTATTTTTGGAAGAAAGATGAAGCTGTTCCTGATCATAAGATGAGTATAATAGAAAAATTAATAAACTTATTGCCTATTAGCTCTATTTGGGGTCATAATGCCATACAACATAATATTCCTTGGAACAGCAGGCGAAAGCTTGGTATATGGAAAGCAGATCAGGGGATCTGGCGGCATAATTCTTCAATTGGAGGATTTTCAGTTCCATATTGATCCTGGGCCAGGAACATTACTGGCAGCAGCGCAGTACGGCATCAATGTAAGGGACAATACTGCTGTGCTTGTTTCTCATGCTCATATTAACCATTGCAATGACATAAATGCAGTGATATCTGCAATGACATATTCGGGATTGGACAAAAAAGGAGTCCTGGTCTGCAATAAAACGCTGATCAATGGCGCAGAAGGAATAACAACCCCACTTACTGAGTTTCATAAGAGCTGCCTTGAAAGATTTATCGTATTGGAGAGGGAAACGAAAGTTGCAATAGAGGACATTGAAATAAAGCCGATAAGGCTGAAGCATTCTGACCCTGAAGCTCTTGGCTATAAATTCTTCACCCGAAAATTTGTTTTGTCTTATATTTCAGATACAGAATTCTCAAAAGACATCATAGAGCAGTGCAAAGGCTCCAATGTGCTCATAATCAATGTCCAAAATCCTTCAGGAGTGGAAGAGCCTGGAAGGCTAAGCATAGACGGCGCTGTAAAGATTGTGGAAAAAGTCATGCCAAAATTAGTCATAATAACGCACTTTGGCGCAAAGATGATCAAGGCTGATCCAATGTACGAGGCAAGGGAGCTGCAGAGAAAGACCAATGTTCAGGTCATAGCAGCGACTGACGGATTGTCTGTTGATCCTGTTTCTTATTCTGCGACAAACAGGCAGAAAACATTGAATTTATATTAACCAAATTATAAAATATCCTAATAAGCAGCCTGCTGTTAAGAACGGCATTGCAGGATAAAATCTGTCTTTCTTCGCAAATACAAAAAGCAGGAATAACGCTATTGACACAACAACCGGGATTATTAAGACCTTTAAAAAAGAAAAGTTTTGCAATAAAACACCTGCGAACAATAATGGGAATGCAATATCGCCTCCACCAAGAATTGCCATCTTCAGCTTCTTAGCTTCGCCTTTTATATTTTCGGTTTTTTTAGCTTCTTTTATCCTGTTATAAGGAATAGACAGTCCTGCAAACAATTTTGACTCTGTCTGGAAATTTGCCATTGTTATCATGTGCTTGCTCTGCCAGACTGCAAACATGTCATAAAGCGAGATGAGGATCAGCAGAATGAAAACAGCAAAAAGATTCATTATCGGAACAAATATTGCGGCTATTCCGCCGTAGATGAAAAGCTCTGTCAGGTTATGGATGTAAATATTTGGCCTGTAAACCTTGAATATTGACAAAACAAGGCTTAATAAGAATGCCAGCCAGGCATCCATGAAAGCTGTAAATGCAACTGTCAATGTCAGCAGTACAGAGAAGAAAAACCACAGCTTCCACAAGTTTGTCTTTTTGAATTTTATCAGTACAAGCAGGATAATCGTTCCAACCAGGATTGCTGAGCCTATGTAAATAATAGATACATTCGGCTCAATCTCAGGCCTTTCAATGCCTGCCGGTAGCTCTTTCAAAGTTATGTTTTTTATGATTACAGTTTCGTTCAATGTTTCATTAAAGTAGCTTGTCTGCTGGACATGAACATACTGATTCATAATTGCCAGGCCAATGATCTGAGCAAGGAAGAAAAACAAGACAAGCAATAATGTTATTTTTAAATTGTGCTTCATAAGCTGTGAAAAGTGTAAAGTTATTTAAATATATGCTGTTTTTCAATATTGATGAAACTCGCAAACTCAGTCAAAATAAGCGTATTCGCAAAAGAAGAAGACTCTGAGAAGATCTTAAACAAACTTATCTCTTTAGTCCCTTTTAACCTTGAAGAAGAAAAAATAGCATTGAACAAGCAGAATGCTTCTGGCTTTAATGATAAAACAATAAAAATATTTGAAATAACATTAACCAAAGACAGGCACATTAACGGATTTCTGGAATTTCTGAATTCCAAATTAACGCAAGATCAGAAAGAGCTTTTAATACAGCAGGCAGAGCCAAGAACTGATGATGATCTGAACTTTTTCATAAGGCTGGACAAAGAAAAGCTGTTTAATGATGAATTCTGCATAACAGATTCTGGAAACTGCTACCATATAAGAATCAGCCTTGCAGTGTTCCCGAAGAAAAAAGAGAACTCGTTGGCGGTTGTAAAAGAAATATTTAAATAGTAGCTCATATTCCCAATTCATATGACTTATAAGAGTGATTGTCGGTGGAGTTAAGGACTTTTTCTTAGATATAACTATAAACAAAATTATTTCTTCTTGTATCGCTGTCTTTTTAATTTTGCATTGGCGCTAATTTTCTGCATTTCACGCCGAGTTTGCTTCTTGGGGACGTAGTATAACTTGGCTATCACTGCCGGCTCCAGACCGGTAAATTTGGGTTCAAATCCCAACGTCCCCATATAAAATTAATGGAGGAAAAGAAAATGAAAATCAAAGAAAATATTTTACCGTTAAAATACGAGGACCCTTTTGAGGTCTATAAAAGAGTTGTGAATACAGGCAGACATCCATCTTTGTTGATGGAATCGAGATCAGGAAATCCTGCATATGCAAGGAATAACCTTGTTGCGGCAACGCAGGCATTGAAGCTGTCAGGCAAAAACGAGCACTTCAAGATAGAAGCATTGAGTGAAGTGGGCAGAGCCATGTTGCGTTATTTCAGCAAAGAAGACTTCCCATATGCAGCCAACGTAAAAATAACAGAAAACAGTATTGAAGGAATAGTGGAGAGGACATTTGATCCAAACTTGACGGAATTCGAAAGAATCAGGCAGCCAAATATCAGCTACGCAATCAGAACTGTGCTTTCAAAGTTCAAAGACATCCAATATGGATTTGCAGGGCTGTATGGGGCTTTCACATACGATTTCGCAAGAAATTTTGAGAATTTTGGGGATAGGTTCTCAAAAGGAGGAAGTGATGACTTCAAGCTATTCCTGCCTTCAAATATACTACATTTTGATGGCAAGAAAGAGTCAGCAGAACATTTTCAGCTAGAAATCGATGGCAAGAAAGACAGATTATTTAGCGCTGCAATTATGGATTTTAAGCCGCTGCCTTTTGTTGAATATGAAGATATGAGCTTCAATGAGTACGGCGACTTGGTTAAAATAATAGTTGATGAGATAAAAAACGGCCGTCTTATGCAGTGCGTTATCTCGCGCAGTTATGGCGTGTCCTTGCAAAGGCATCCTTTGGAGTCTTATGCAGAGCTGCGCATTATAAACCCATCGCCATACTGTTACTTCTTCGATTTTGCAGATGACGAATATTTATATGGGGCTTCTCCTGAGCTTCACATAAAAGTAGATGGCGCTAAAATTGAAATAAGGCCGATAGCAGGAACAATCAAAAGAGGCGCAAATGCTTTAGAAGATTTCCATGCAAGGCAAAAACTAATAACTGACCCCAAGGAATTAGCTGAGCATAGCATGCTGGTTGATTTAGCCAGGAACGACATCTACAGATTGGCATTGCATAACACAGTTGCAGTTACTGATTTTGGAACAATAGAAACTTACCCTAACTTGTATCATCTGGTAAGCGGAGTTACAGGGCAGTTAAGACCCGGTGTTGATTCTATTGATGCGCTTTTGACAACGCTGCCCGCAGGAACATTATCCGGGGCTCCAAAAAAAGAAGCAATGAAAATGATCGAAGAACTGGAGCATTCAAGAAGAAATTATTATGGCGGTGCTGTTGGGTATCTGTGTTTTAACGGAAATTGCAATACGGGCATAACCATCAGGAGCATTCATGTCATAACTGGCTCGTCTTATGTGCGGACTGGAGGAGGCATAGTGCTGCTTTCTAATCCGCAGAATGAGATAGATGAAATTAAAAAGAAATCAGAGAAAGGCATAGCAGTTCTTGGAGGTAAAAGAAAATGACAAAAATACTTTTTATCGACAATTACGACTCTTTTGCAAACATTATTGCAGCATATTTTGCAAATGCAGGAGCAGATGTAGCTATGCTGAAAAGCGACTCAACAATGTCAGCAATAGCTGGCCAAAAGAAAGATCTGATTGTTTTAGGCCCGGGGCCAAACAGCCCCAAAGAAGCAGGCAATTATCTTGAGATAATCAGGAAATATCATAAAGATGTGCCTTTATTTGGAATATGTCTTGGGCATCAATGCATTATTGATTACTTTAAAGAAAGTGTGCACCCATTAAATGAGCCGGCACATGGAGTTTCTGCATCAATGCGGCATGATGGAAAAACAATCTTTGAGCAAGTAGCAAATCCGGCAATGTTTGCAAGATACCACTCGCTCGGGATATATGCAAATGAAATTCCAAAGCAGTTAGAGATTTCAGCGTGTATGATTCCAAAAGAATTGGAGAAAAAATTGAAAGAGGAAGGAATTTCAATAGAATTAGAGGATTTGGTAAAGCTTAATGCTGTTGTAATGGGAGTGCGCCACAGGCAATATCCAATTGAGGGAGTGCAATTCCACCCGGAGTCTGTTCTTTCAGATAGCGATGGACTAAAATTAATTAAAAATGTCTTGAAATATTTAGGAGGTGAAAAATGCCTAAAGAGATCGTAATAATGGCCAATTCCGAATGCAATATTGGAAATAAATGCAAACATTGCCATATTTCCTATAAAGGGCATAGAAAACCAAAAGAAACTGTAAAATTAGTCGAAGAACTAACTATGCAAGGTTTTCAGGTAATTATTGCCGGAAGTGAGCCTCTCTTAAATTTAAGCTATTTAGCAGCCTATGAAAAAGCAGGCCAAAAATATATCCTTACGAACGGAATTTTACTTCATAAAAATCCGCAAATATTCGATGAATTGCACGAACACGGAATCGAAGAAGTAAAGATGAGCCTGCATTTTGGCATTCAGGAAAATCTTAAGAGTGTTCCAGAGGAAATTGTTGCTAAGGCTGTTCACGAAGCAAAAAGAAGGGGCTTTAAGGTTCAAATATCCACAACAATAAGCCAAAAAAATTACAGGTGCGTTCCAGATGCATGCAAAAGATCGCATGAATTAGGGGCAGATAGCATTAAATTCATCAGATATATAAAATCAGGCAAAGCAATAGAAGACTTTTCTTCATCAGCTATTTCAGAAAACGAAAGAAGAACGTTTTTTGGCCTTATTGATTCTGCACGAGAAATGTATGATAAAGATGCAATTGAGATAAGGCTTCATGGAAATTTTGGGCCTAAAAAAGGAACGAATGGTGAGGAGTTGGCAAAAGCCAATTCTTATTGCCCGGCAGGCAACAGCTTTTTTGTTGTATCTCCGGATAATGCTGTTTATGGATGCCCCTTTTTAATGCAACAGCCAATAGGAAAATTAACTAAATACAGAGTTCATATTGACAGAGAATTATGTAGCGGAAAAAGAGATAAATGCCTTACAGATTATTTATGCGAACCTCAAGAAAAAGTTTAAACAACGAAAATCCAAAACCTTTAAATAACAAAACAACAAGGTGATTGATATGTCAAAAATCATAGACGTCTATGGAAGCGAACTCCCTGAGGACTATTCGAAGATCGTTAAAGACTTCGGACTGGAGCCTTTTGATCCAGACCTATTCCCGGCTCCGAACAGGCTGATGAGGAGGGGCATAGTTTTCGCAGGCAGAGATCTGAACATTATTTCCAAATGCATAAAGGAAAAAAAGCCATTCTATGTGCTGTCAGGCATAATGCCCACAGCTGAGAAGATCCACCTGGGAACAAAGATGGTTGTCGAAAACATCAAGTATTTCCAGGATCACGGAGCAAAAACATTTATTTTAGTTGCAGATTTGGAATCAGCTGCTGCAAGAGGCGTTCCTTTGGAAGAAGCTAAAAAAAGAGCTTTGAATTTCCATATTCCGGCTTACATTGCTCTGGGCTTAGACCCGAAAAAAACAATATTTTATTTTCAGTCAGAAAACAAGGATGTTGTTCATCTGGCTTATGAATTTGCAAAAAAGATTACATTGAATGAATTTACAGCAATATATGGGAATGCAGACCCGGGGAGGATAATGTCTGCTGTTACGCAGGTCGGCGATATTCTTTATCCGCAAATAAAGGAAAGAATGCCCGGCATAATTCCGGTTGGAATTGACCAGGATCCTCACATAAGATTAACGCGGGATATTGTAGCCAGAGTAAAGGAAAAGAAATTCTTTGCGCCATCTTCATTGTACCATAAATTCATGCCCGCATTAGACGGCTCGCTTAAAATGTCAAAATCCAATCCAGACAGCATGATAGAATTGCCTGAAGATGTGAATTCAGCATGCAGAAAAATAAAAAAAGCACTGACTGGCGGCAGGGATACATTGGAAGAACAGAGAAGGCTTGGGGCTGTTATTGAGAAAGACATGGTTTTCGAGTTATTGAAATATCATCTGGTTGAAGATGATAAAGAACTCAAAAAGATCCATGATGACTATAAGTCAGGAAAAATGCTGAGCGGCGAGATAAAAGAGATCGCATGCGAGAAGATGACTGTATTTATGGATGATTTCAATAAAAAACTCGAGAAAGCGAGAAAGCAGGTTAATAGTTTGAAGTTTGTTAAGTTTGAATAAATTCTGCATATGAATGCTCTCAAAGAGCATCAAAAAACTTATAAATAGAACAGAGACTCTTCTTTTTATGTTTGGTATTGCAGATTGGATGTATGCATCAAGAAAACTCCGTAAGGGTTATGTAGAGCCAGAACTGAATTGGGGGCCAGAAATTGTTCATCATAATGGAAAAGAAATTAGCTGGTTTTGTTTTGTGCCTCGCAGTGTTTCTGAAATGCCTCTACTAAGAAAAGGGATTATTCCAAAAGAAGGAAAGGTTTTTGTTTATGCATTATCCTCATTAAATCTTATTAAGCCAAACCCAGAAGAAACAGTAGATAGATTACAGGAAATATATAATGATGCAATCAGAAGAATGAATGAAGAATTAGCAAAAGGATATTCTTTAAGTATGTTTGGCGTAAGTCTTGGCAATGTTCTATCTATCAGGGCTGCTGGAAGCATTAATTCAAAAATCGAAAAATTAGTTTCTATTGTCGGAGGAGGCAGGCTCGGGATATCCGCATGGTATGGTATTTTAACAAGAGATACAGCAAAACAATCTGGATGCAGCTCTTCAGAAGAATATGAAAAGAGACTATCTATATTCAGCCCTATACATTATATTGACGGAATTGTAGCAGATGAAATTTCTATAAGACTCGGAACAAAAGATTTATTGATACCATTCAAATATGGAAAAGAACTAGCTTACGCGCTTATTGAAAGAGGCAAAAAAACAGGCTCTAAGGTAGACTATAAATCTTATATGGGAGCAGACCATTGTGCTGCATTGGTTCTTTCAGCGTTATCAAAAATTTAAATCCTTCACAAAACAAAAGATATAAATACTTAAAAACTAAAAACAGCCAAATAAAGAGGTGATTTTATGGTTGAAGAGAAATCATGGATCCAAAGGCCTATAGCTCCGTTATCAGGCAGCTTCATGGCAGCAAGCATAATAGGGTTTTTCGTTGTTGTGTTCTATTATGAGGCAATTGCAAATGCAATCGGAGAATCGTTCAGCTTCACATTCCTGCTGTTCTTCATACTGCTGTTCATTGCTTCGATCATATCAATGACTTACGGCCCGAGCGAAGCAGAATTGAAGATGGACAGGGTAAAGTAACTGCAAATAGAAAAAATTTTAAATCGGCCTTTATTCTTCTGTTTTTAATGCCAGGCAATAAAAGCGATTTATCTGAAATAGCCCGCCAGTATGATGCCTCTTTTTATGCCAGGCAGGAAGGCAAAGTAAGGCGGCTCATAAATTGTTATATAAAAGAATTCAAAATAAGCGGGCTTGAAAATATCAAAAGCATGAAAGATTCTGCAAAGATCTACATGTCAAATCACAGGAGCCACCTGGATTATTCAATCATTGCTTCAATTCTTTACCGAAATAAGTTTAAGCCACCTGCAATAGGAGCAGGCAACAACATGTTTGTTTGGCCGCTTGGAAATTATATAAAGAAACTGAAAGCATTCCCGATAAAAAGAACCAATGATGACTTCAAAACAAGAAAAGATAAGCTAAGGGATTTAGAAGAGCTCTACGATTATGTAAAAAATGATCTTATTCTTAAAGGCGAAGACATCCTGCTTTTCCCAGAAGGAGGAAGATCTTATAATGGCGAAATGGGCAAGATCGGCGGCGGGCAGATGATTTTCATAAGATCGATACTTGACGCGCAGGATGGGCTTGAAGAGCCGATAAACATAGTCCCTGTAGGCATAAAGTACGATTTCGTGCAGGAGAAGGCTTTTTTTCAATTGTTGAAAAAATCAAGGGAAATAAAAAACAAAAGCCTGAGTAAGATTTTATATTATGGAGCAGACATAGGCGCATTTGCTGTTGGGATGGTGAAGGGGGCTTTTGGCATAAAAAGCGATGTTTATGTTAATTTTGGAAATCCGATAAATGTAAGGGATTTTTTGATCCAAAGCAATTCCAACCCCAGAAGAGAGCTGGCAGATTTGGTGATGAAAGAAATTAATAAATTAGTTAAATAAGAGGGACTAAAAGACCATAAATAATTTAAATCAAGGCGTATTCTTCTGTTCAGAATATATGATGAAACTAGTTGGGGGATTGAGACATGCCAGAAGGGCAGCCAGCCGCATAATAGCGCCAGCGCTCTTGTTTTTAGCTGCAGCTGTCTGCAGCGGAGAAGAAATCACACAGGTAAAACCATCTTACACGGCTCCTGAAAACACTGAAGGTTACACTCTTGTTATTGTTGATTTCAAGGCGCCTGAGCAATTGGAAGATACAGTAAGGATCGGTTATATTATCAATAAAACAATTGAAAAAAATATGCCCGTGGTTACTGTAGAATCGCCGCCATATTATGTGACTAATGAGCCTTACAGGAGTAAATTAGAAAAATATCCTGGCAATGCCTTTCTGAAAAAGGGGAAAGAGGGCGATACTTTCATCAATACAGACTTAGAAACTCTTCTTCAGCAACATGGGCACAAAAACATAATTGTTGTAGGGGCAATCATGGAAATTTGTGTTTCAGATACTGCTAAAGGCGCAATTAAGAGAGGGTATAATGTGTTCATGTCTGATGAAACATCCATAGACAGTCAAGACAGCTCAATTATTACATTGCCTAATGGACGTTCTTATCTTTATCGCGTAACAGCCAACAGCCCATTATCAAACACAACCATCAGTAAATATAAGAACATACCGATGTGGGACCGTTCTTCTAGTCTTGATCTCGAACGCGTGTTGAATTTAGTAAATAAGTAACAATAATCTCAACAGGAGACCTCTGAAAAGGCATGACTTTTCCCTGGCGCTCTCCTTCCAGAAGGTATTTGCCGTAAAAGTAAGTAAAAGCAACCAGTGTTGTAACTCCTGCAACAGCTGAGCTTATCAGGAACTGCTTGGCCTCAACAGGGAAATTATACTGCTTAGCATGCTCTGCTCCTGCTAAAAACAATGTCTCGCTCATAGCAAAAACAGAATACAGTATCATTGCAGCAGGAGAGATAATTCCCCTTGCAAATGGCTTTATAAATCCGTCTCTGAGTTTCAGCTCGTACTTTCGGCTTTCAGGATCATCAATGATTTTCGTTAAACCATCTGGCTTTTCATCGTCTTTCTGTAATATGGATTCCATTTTTCCCCATCACTTTTTATGCAAAAATATGACTTTATTTACTTTGGAGTAGTGTTAATTATATTTAAGCCTTTCGGTTTTAGAACTCTTCAGATATGCATCAGAATATCTTCTTCTCTTCCTTTATAGCCTGAGGTGCAGATCCGCCATGCCATGTGAACCTTGGCCTTATCTTCATCGGGTAGATCCTTTCATTGCTGTCATCAACAACAATGGCGGATCCCTGCACTCTGGGCAGGTCATTAAGAAATTTATCAAGGCCTTCTCTCATATAGCTCTGCATCAATGTTCCAAGGGCATCCACATCAATCTTCGCAGTTACCCTGTGGCTTATTATTATGTCTGCCTGCGTCATCACATCTGTATGAATCTTGCCGGGCTGCTGAGAAGCAAGAATCAATGAAATTCCGGGCTGCCTTCCTTCTCTCAATATTGTAATAAGAGGGTCAGTTGCAACTGTTTTGCCTGTATTCGGCAGAAATTCATGCGCTTCATCAATCACAAGCCACACAAGCGGCATCTCTGCTTTTTCCTCTTCCTCGCTGAACAAATGCATTGCTTTGTGTATTGACTTGTACTCTTCGCCTCTTCTGTAAGTCATTCTCTGTATAAACAAATTCTGCGCAACCAGGCCGATAACCAATGATTTTATATTCCAGCTGCCTGGAACTGTTGCATAGCAGCTTACATCCAAGATGCTGACTCTGCCTGCAATTGCAAGATCCTTTAAAGGAGTTCCTTCCTCGCTGAACAATCCCCATTCTTCGGCATTCATAAAACGGTTCATTGCAGCGTATCTCTCATTCAAGTCACTTTCATCGTCTTCTTTTATCTTCTGTATGATGTCTTTCAGCGAATAGTTCTCTTTTTCCTTTCCAAGCAAATTTATATTGCGCTCTATTATCACGCCGATTGGATCTGTTGTTTTAATTTCAAACACAGTGCACCAGTCAACTGAGCTTAGTTCAGAAGGCTTTATCGAAAAAGGCGCATCTGTCGGAATGCCTTTTTCCTTGTATTCTTTGTAGAAGCCAACTGGCGTGAAAATCTGCACATCCAGGCTTTTGGCTTCAATGCCCCATTCCTTAAGCAGCCCTTCATCCTGCTGATTAGGATATTTCATTGTCCAGTAAATTCCCATTGTGTCAAGCATTATTATGCTCAGATTCTGCCTTACTTCCTGAGGCATGTCAGATATGCCTTCTGCAATGACGCCCATGGTGTACGACTTTCCGCCACCGCGTTTGCCGCATACAAAAACAATGTGGCTCCTTGCAACATCAAGATAAATGGGATTTGATAATGATGTCAATTGTCCCATCTTGACATACTGCTTTCCGAGAAATACAGTTCCCTTTAAGCCAAAGTGTTTTTTATCCTCCTCGCTTCTTCCAAGAACAACATCATAGGGCATATATACACTCAAAAAACCTTAATATAAATATTTATCGAAAAAACAGCTTGCTATTAAGCGCTCTCGTACATCACATAAGCAGATTCCCTGTCTTTTACCAACTGCAATGGAATGCAGTAGAATTTACGCAGCCCTTCTTCTCTCGGAAGCATAACATGAACAGCTGCAAATCTGTAAACAAGGCCGGTGCGCAGCATTTTATAATTGAATTTCGTCTCAAGCTTGTGATTCATATCTTCAGGCTTTACATATCCAATATAGCCAAATTCCCTGAATTGCTGTATCTCAAAATCATGCTCGCCTGATCCCTTATACTCGGTTAATATTGCATTAAAGCCGTCACCTCTTTCAACCCTTTTCCGCTCGATTTCATCATTGCCCCTCAAAATATAATAAACATCATCTGTTCCTGGTTTTTTTGCAGGAAGCCACATTTCTCTGAATTTTTCAGGCACTTCTGTTAAAAATTTAGTTCCTTTTCTGTAATGCGTATGCTTAACGCCGCTCAGTTCTTCCCTCAAAATCCTGGCGTAAAATAGGTGTCCGATATTTTTTATTTTTTGATCTTTTAAAATAGCTGTGATTTCAAATCTGAATCTGCAAAAATCAAATAAAGAGATATTCGATGGCAAATTCTTTAAATCCACAAATCCCATCTTTCCTCTGCTTATGAATTCAAAAATCCCATATGTCTTGCCTTTTTTATTAAGGTCTGCGCTTAAATTTTCTCGAGCCAATATTGCATCCAGAGGCGCAATTAACTTTCCATCCTCAGCCATTGGCTGCGCTATGCCGAAAAATTGATCTCCTGCTTCCAGTTTGGAATCCCCGCCCATATCAATCTCAAGAATTTGATAGTTTTCCAGTATTTTTTCTATTGTGCTCTTCTGCACTTCAGGTTTTTCACTTCCCCCAACTGCTTCAGAATCCATTTTGATATCGGTAATGAGCTGTTATTTAATAATTTTTCCAAGCTGAGCAGAGTTTTATAGCAAACTTTAAATACATCTATAAAAACAAAAACACTATGGATATAAAGCAATCAGTCTACAAATACGCGCTTCAAAACGCCCTTAAATTTGATGGAAAAGCGAATCAGGGCGCTGTAATTGGGAAAGTTCTTGCAGAGCACCCTACATTTAAGTCAAAAGTAAAGGAAATAGCGAAGGAAGCTTCCGAGGCTATAAAAAAGATCAGCAAAATGAGCCTGGATAAAATAAGAGAAGAGCTTGAAGTCCTTGCCCCTGAATTATTGGAAAAGAAAGAGCATGAGAAAAAAGGGCTGCATGACCTTGAAAAAGCAGAAACAGGCAAAGTTGTTATGCGCCTTGCCCCTTATCCGTCCGGGCCGCTGCACATCGGCAATGCAAGGCCGGCAATACTTAATGACGAGTATGTGAAGAAATACGATGGAAAATTACTGATGATCATTGACGACACAATTGGTTCGGAAGAAAAGCAATTGATTAAAGAAGCATTTGACCTCATCCCTGAAGGACTGAGATGGCTCGGTGTTGAGTTTGAGCCGAGCATAATCTACAAGTCAGACAGATTGGCTATTTACTACAAATACGCAGAAGAATTGATTAAAAAGGACAAAGCATATGTCTGCCTTTGCGCAGCAGAAGAATTAAGGAAGAACAGGGAAAATCAAAAAGACTGCGAACACAGAAAATCATCTGTGCAGGAAACCCTTAAAGAATGGAAAAACATGCTTACAAAATACAAAGAAGGAGAGGCGGTTTTAAGGCTGAAGACATCAATGCAGCATCCAAATCCCGCATTCAGGGACAGGGTTTTATTCAGAATCTGCGAAAGAGAGCATCCCAAAGTTGGAAAGAAGTACAAAGTCTGGCCAATGCTCGAATTATCCTGGGGCATAGATGACCATCTTCTGGGCATAACCCACGTCATAAGAGGAAAAGAATTAATGATGGAAAGCGAAATGGAAAAATTCATATGGGACATTTTTGGCTGGCAGCATCCTGTCCTGATACATACAGGATTATTGAGGTTGGAGGGAGTGAAGATAAGCAAATCAAAGTCCAGCAAGGAAGTTTTGTCTGGAGAATATAAAGGGTGGGATGACCCCAGAACATGGAGTTTGCAGTCTTTAAAAAGAAGGGGCATAAAGCCGGAAGCAATAAGAAAGTTTATTTTAAGCTTCGGATTAACGCAGACTGAAATTACTGTGCCGGTTGATATTCTTTATTCTGAAAATAGGAAGCTGATTGAAAAAGAAGCAAACAGGTACTTTTTTGTGGAAGATCCCAAAGAAATAAAGATAGAAAAAGCGCCGATACAAGTCTGCGAGCTTGACCTGCATCCAGATTTCAAGGAAAGGGGTGTGAGGGAATTTGATGCTTTTAATAAATTTTATATTGCGAACGGTGATTTAAAGCAATTAAATGATAATAAGCTTTACAGGCTGATGGACTGCCTGAATTTTAAAAAGGTAAAAGACAAGTTTGTTTTTGAGTCATTGGAATACGAAAAATACAAGGATAAAGGTGACAGGATAATGCACTGGCTGCCTGCCGGGGAAGAGCTGGCCAATGTAGAAATTCTCATGGATGATGGATCAATCAAAAAAGGCCTTGCAGAAAAATCAGTAAAGGATCTTAGTGAAGGCACAATTGTGCAGTTTGAGAGGTTTGCGTTCTGCAGGCTTGACAAGAAAGAAAAAGATAAGATTGTGTTTTGGTTTGCGCATAAATAACGAAAATTTGCTAATTTTCGGAATTGAAAATTGTTGGACTACGTCAGAGATATCAAATGCCAACAATTTTCAATAATTCTAAAAGCAAAACATTTATATACTTGACATATATATCAAGTATAGGTGATGTATATGGTGCAAGCAATGATCCAAATTTCGGAAAGTGTAAACCAGATATTAAATATTGTAAAAGCAAGGTATAACCTTAAAGACAAATCCGAGGCTATAGAAAAGGTTGTAGCGGATTATGGAGAGGATCTTCTGGAGCCTGAACTAAGGCCTGAATTCATAGAAAGACTTCAAAAAATAAAGAAACAAAAAGGAATTCACTTCAAAAGCATCAAAGAATTAAGAGAGCATATAGAAAATGCGTGAATTTGAGATTAAGCCAGAACTAGATAAGAAACTGGTTAAATTATCAAAGAAGGACAAGAAGGCTTATGAAGCAGTAATGAAGAAAATTGATGAAGTTCTTGATTCTTCTGATGTAGAGCATTATAAAAACTTAAGATATAATATGAAAGACTCAAAGAGAGTCCACATTGGGCATTTTGTCCTGGTTTTTAGCTACGACAAATCAAAAGATTTTGTTTCTTTTGAGGATTATGACCATCACGATAATATTTACCTTTGAGAATAAAAACATATTTAAAGAGGTAAAATAAATCAAATAAAAGGCGATCATTATGACTGAAATCGTTGTCAAAACAAAAATAAAGGAAGTTGCTGACAAATTCGCAAAGGAAATGCAGAAGGAAGGCGCTAAAAAAGCAATAATAAACATTTCAGTTGACTATGCCCCTGCACTGAGCGCAAAAGTCGAGCAGCTGATCACAGACTCATGCAGAAGGGCAAGAGCCAACGGCCGCAACACAGTGATGGCTAAGGATGTTTGAGCGCCAAAACATTTGCTAATCCATCTATCCCGGAAGCAGGAATATAATTATCCACCCTTATCTCAACACCAATCACTAAATCGCTGATTAATGAAAAAACCAAATCCTCTGATCTGACAGCTCTTTTATGAGTGGTTTTGTATGCCCCATCGCGCGATAAGGCAGCCTTTAAATTATCGCATAAATGATTTGTCCAGCTATTGTCCCATTCGCTAATATCCAGACTATATTGCCTGCAATACTGCCTTTTTGCCATCTGTGTAACAACAAAATCATTTCCATTGTACCTGACTGAAATGAAGCTGCAGGCGTCTTTGATCATCTCAGGATGTCTTTGATTTTTCCTGAATGTATAACCCAGTAATCTTTCCAGTTCGCACCTCAACAGATATGTGTGCCCAGGATACTTAATGACTTTATGAACTGACTCTAAGCTACATCCTGATTTTAAAAGGCGGTGTGCTTTGCTTAGTCTAAGATATAATTTATTCGTTGTCATCTTTAATTTACCTTGATTTCTATATCTTCAATCTCATGCGCTCCAAATTCAGTTTCGTCTAAGCATATGGTTTCATTTCCCTCATAAAACCATCTATCACAGTAAATTGTTACGATGAATATAGACTTTTGCGTCTTTATCATGCCCATCCTTTTGAATATTCCATATGCGTTTATTGATGGCGATTTCCCATCAGGCTGTAAAACCATTTTTATTTCTTTATCAACAAGTCCCATAGTCCCTTCATATTTCCTAAGTAAGTCATCCATTTTTGAGTCAAAGACTATAATCTTTTTAGCATATTCAAATGCAGCTTTTGGTTCAATGCCGGCAAGCCGGCCATACAAGTCACTAACCAGGTCATTTAGCTTATTTTTCAGTTGTTCTTCAGTGCCCATTTTAGTAAATTTCCTTTTGCAGTCATTGTAACTTAAACCTATCAGAACTTTTTTAACACTAAATTGGCATTTTATTTATAAACCTTTCTAACTGCTTTGCAGCGCTTTAATTTTTTTCTTTACCTGCTCAATCCTTGCTTTTATCAAATCTAATTTCTTCTTGTTCTTCTCCCTGCCCTTTATTTTATGGTAATTTCTTTCAAGCGCCCTTAACAATGACCTTAATTCAGCAGTTTCCTGCATTGCAAACTCTTCTTCAGCGGATATTTTTTCTCTTTGTTTTTTCTCATTAATGTCATGATGGAGTTTCAATTCATTCTCTAAAAAAGCAATTCTGTCTTTTAATTGATTTACAACAGCAGAATCCTTTTGCTGGTTGTAAAGAACACTTTTTTCCTTTTCAACCACGTCAAATATCTTGTTTTCAAGTTTTTTCAATTCTGTTAAGAATATTGGCTTTTCTTTCACAGTTTTTAATTTTGAAATATGCCTTTTTAAGTCCTCTCTTGATCTCTCCCTTTCCTTTATCTTAGCTCCTGCTTTGTACAAATGCCTGAGAAAATGCTTTATTCTCGACTTATTTATGCTTCCTGCATTTAATGCTTCATCAGAATTCATCTTAGAATCCAAATGGCCTTTTCTTTTGCTGCCCAAAACTTGGCGGCGGAGGAAGGTTTGAAATATCCATTGGCCTTGGAGCCTGTGGCGCTTGGCTTCCAAACGACGATTCCCTGAATGAAGGGCTGAAAGCCGGCAATTCTTCTGACTCAATATTCATTCTTGGAATTGGCGGCGGAGGCACCTGAGGCCTAGATCCTCCCTGCTTTGAAATAAAATCCTCGATCATATCTGAAATTGAAACCAAGCCTTCTGCAATCAATTTATTCTGCTCAATAACCTTATCGAGCTTATCCAGAATAGGGTCAATCTTCCTTACAGCAAGATCCTGGTCTTTGTCCTCTAATCTCATCTCATCAGTTGCAGACTTGAAAAGCTCCAGCAGGCCGCCAACTGATTTGTTAAGGTCATTCACAGAATTCATCAGATCCTTGCCAGAAGGCGCATTTATTATCGGGTTTTGCTTGATCTCATCAACCTGCCTCTTAAGATTCATCAGCTCGCGATGCGGCATAAGATCATAATCTTCATTTTCTTCAGCCATGCTAAACACCTCTTTTTTGCGTATAAGCTAAAATATGATTAATACAAATTAAAAGGTAAATGTATATAAATGTTTCTTTTTGCAGCTGTTAAGTTTCTGATTATAGCTTCAATTGAATTTGAAGCTTACTTCTGGGTATTTATATAAGTCATCATTACTAAGTAGTATAAATAACAAAGGTGAGAAAAATGATGAACAAATTAAGCACGAAAACAAAACTATGTGTAATGGGTTTGGCTGCTTTATTGTATACATCCATAGCGCCTATCAAAGCAGAGGGCATTACATTTAATGACTATATGAATGGAGATAAGATAAAAACAGCGGAATCAAGAAAAACTAACAGCCTGGTCTATGCAATTGAAGGCGTTGGAAGCGCTGTCCTTAACCACGAAAACGGCCATCTTAAGCAAATTGGCTACGATGGTGAGCTGAAGTTAAACGATGGCGGCGGAATTTTTCATGTGAGTGCAAAATCCTATACTGTCATTAAAAGCAAAGAAAAATACACTGCATTTGTCTTTGGAGGTATAGGCGCTTCTAAAGAATCATACGAAAACGCAAGAAATGAAATACTGGGCAGAAGAGATGTTGCAGGATCAGAAGCCATCGCATTGTTGTATGTTGCGCTTGATAATGCCGCTTATGGCGCTAAATCATTTGCGCTAAATGGCTATGGCGATGTTGGTTATATAACGTCTTCAACAAATGCAGACTGGGCTTATGGCGCAAGGCTTTTAGATGGGATACTTTTATGCGCTGATCCTTTTTTCAGGTATCTTGTAGGCCGCGCTTTAGGCAAAGATTCAAAACTTCCTGAAAGAAAGAATGTTGAAATAAGGCCTTATGTCTTTGCAGGCCCGAATACAAGGGATGCTGTTGGGTTTAAAGGAAGAATGGAGTGGTAAAATAAAAAGATAAATAAGATTTAATCAATATTCCGGCATCTCGCCGCCCATTCCAGGTGGCATTGAAGATCCCTTGCCGCCTCCGCCTGCAGCAATAACATCGTCGATCCTCAATATCATTATTGCAACTTCTGAAGCTGAGCTTATTGCCTGCGTTTTGATCTTCAAAGGCTCTATAACGCCCTGCTCGAATGCATCAACAACCTTGGCCTTGAAAACATCAATACCTGCCCATTTCTGCCCCTTGTCATGCGCTGCTTTCAGCTCTGTTAAAATGTCAATTGGGTCAATTCCGGCATTCTCAGCCAAAGTTCTAGGAATGACTTCAATTGCATTCGCAAATGCATTAACTGCCAACTGCTCCCTTCCGGATAATGATTCGGCATATTTTCTTAATTCGCGGGCAAGCTCTATTTCAACTGCGCCTGCACCGGCAACAATCTTTTTGCTTCTCAATACAGCTGCTGTGTCGCCGATTGCATCTTCCATTGCCCTCTTCACTTCATCAACAACATGCTCTGTTCCGCCTCTGATTAAAATTGTAACAGACTTTGGATTCTTGCAGTCCCTGACATAAGTCATATCTTCATCTCCGATCTTTTTTTCTTCAACTATTCCTGCATTTCCCAGATCATCATTGCTTAACTCGTCTAAATTTGTGACAATCTTTGCTCCTGTTGCCCTTGCCAATGCTTCCATGTCGCTTTGCTTTATTCTTCTTGCAGCATAAATTCCCTTCTTGGATAAAAAATGCTGCGCCATGTCATCAATGCCTTTCTGGCAGAATACAACATTTGCGCCAGAGCTTTCTATTTTGCCAACCATCTTTCTAAGCATATTCTCTTCCATATCAAGGAATGCCTGCATTTTTTCTGGGTCGCTTATTTCAATTTTTGCATCAATTTCTGTGCTCTTGATTTCCAACGCAGAATCAACCAAGGCGATTTTCGCATTTTTAATAAGCCTTGGCATTCCTGAATGCACCTTTTCCTTGTCCAGGACAACGCCCTGTATTAATTCAGTATCTTCAACTGATCCGCCGACTTTTTTTTCAAGCTTTACGTTTTCAATATCTATTATTGTCTCGTTTCCTTCTTTTTCAGCAATCTCTTTCACTGCTCTTACAGTCAAGTCAGACAGATGCTCTTTTGCTGTTTCCGCTCCCTTGCCAGTCATAGCTGTTATTGCAATCTTCTTCAGGGTTTCAACATCATTTTCATCTACTGTTTCAGCAATTTTGTTCAGAATTTCAATTGCCTTCTCAGAAGCCAGCCTGTAGCCGCGTGCAATAACTGTCGGATGAATTTCCTGGTCAAGCAGATCTTCGGCCTGCTTCAACAGTTCGCCTGCGATAACAACTGCTGTTGTTGTTCCATCTCCAACTTCGCTTTCTTGAGTTTTCGCAACTTCAACAAGCATCTTTGCAGAAGGATGCTCTATCTGCATCTCTTCAAGAATTGTAACGCCGTCATTTGTTATGACAACATCTCCCAGGCTGTCAACAAGCATCTTGTCCATTCCTTTAGGACCAAGGGTTGTCCTTACTGTCTCAGCAACTAATTTAGCTGCCATTATGTTTGTCCTTTGTGCGTTTCTTCCAGTTGTCCTCTGGCTGCCTTCAGGCAGAATAAAGATCGGCTGTATCTGGTTTGACATTTTATTTCCCCCTTACTTTTATTTCAGATCTCAACAATTCGTAGAAAAGGTAAGTAAGCGGTTCTATTTAAGGCTTATGGTTTTGTGAGCTGTTAAGTCTGCTGGATATGTAATAAAATTATAAAGTACCTTAGAACTAAATATAAGACTAAAAAAGGACTAGTTTACCAATTCTATAGATATTATGTGCATATTTTGACAGAAATAACATTTCTCTATTCAGATTCTTATATTTTTCTTCCTATTGCTGTAATCCCTTCCATAAGCATAAGAATAACAATAATTCCTACTCCTACCCACCACATAACAAAAAAAGATAAAATGAACAAACCACATATCAATATAATAAAAGTCCACAAGACTAAAAAGGCTAAACCCCTAAAAAAATACATATCTATTTCTGTTATTTCTCTAGAAAGAAAGTTATATACGTTTCCAATAACTTCAAATGTCACTAATTCCATTTTAAACCGCCTTTGTAATTGGCTAATATATGTCTATTTAAGCTTTTCCTCTTATTTTAACAAATTAGCCCTCTCTAAATAGGTTAATAGAGGGGGTGCTTATTCTTGAAAAATGAGAAAGATTTAAATACATTTAACCTTTTAGTATGTTTGAAGAAAATGGCAATTGATTTGAAAAAAATATTTTCTACATCCTTAATATTAGTCGGAATTTATTATATTTTAGTATCTTTCAACATAATCACTTCTAAAATAATTTGGATTGCGGGGTATACACCTAAAAACTACGAGGTTTTTTTTGTTGGATTAATTGTAATCATATTGGCAGTTATACTGGATAATGACTTAAGAAGGCAGGTAAAAAATGTCATTGGAAGATGATGTTAGAGAGCTTACTTCTCCAAGCAATTTTATGGCTCTAGTGATAGCATATGCACTTGTTTTTGCTACAACCGATAAAACCCAAATATGGTCAATGACTTGGAAATTTTTATCTGTGGCGTTGATATTAGTTTTTTTATATTTTTTATCAAGATATTTTTTAATTCATAGAAAAAATAAAAAAATAATCAAATACTGGCTAATTTGATTAATCCTAACCACCCTTCTGCCCAACATCTAACTTTAACCAATAAATTTTACTCAAGTACCCCTAATATTGTTTTCATAATCCTAAATCAAAAATTGAAGGTTTTTTCTTTGTTTTCTTTTTTGCACTTAGTTGATCATGGACATCCTTATGGCAATCTAAACATAATACCCTTAATTTATCTTTTCTATCGTGATACGGTATTTTCTTGTCAAAAGTGGGTTTTCCCAACTGCCCCATAAATCCAGCTCTCCTTTTTACTTTATAAATTTCGTCTGTATGGTGTATTATTAAGTGGGTTGGACTTTTCTTTTTATGGCATTTTTGACATTTATATCTTTTTTGCGCTTTCAAGCCTCTCTTTTTAGAATTTGTCAGTGTTCTATCTCCTGCTTTTTGGAATCTTAACGATTTCATATTCAATATATTTTTTACCATTTTAATCACCCCTTATGAAGTAGTATTGATTAAGTCATATAAAAATATTGCTAAAAAACAAGATATTATTTAATTAAAATTGATGTTAACTCAATAGCTCACGATTTTGTGATTTCGTGATCAAATTCTTCTTTTAATCTTTTCAGGGCATTTTTAGGCAGATAGTTTTTGATTATCTTTTCAGCTGTTTCCTTATCATTCCACTCCTCATTTACTTCAACTTGTATGTCCTGCTCTTTCGGAGACCAGCCATTGCCAACAGCCAGGATGTCGCACAAGCACATTGTTGCATGTTTTAAGCTGAGGTCGCCTCCTTTTATGATGTTCAGCACAAAACATTCCTTTTGCTGATCCAGTCTCAGGATGTAATTGGAAGGTCTGCTGCTGTGTTCCACTTGGAAGTTTTGGCCTATTTTGATGCCAAGCTGCTCCTCTAAGCCTCTTATAAGTTTTTCATAATCAATATTTGCCCTAAAAATATAGCTCATTTATTTCACCGATTTCTCTACCTGTTTAACTCAATCTCCTTCAAAATATTTTCTAAAAAGATCTTTCCATTTTTTATTTTAGCAAGCTTTTCTGCCTGCGCTCCTCCTGTTTCCAGGACCAGCGGCCCGTTATACCCTATTTTCTGCAAAGCCAGAATGTAATCTTTGATATTAACTGATCCTTCGCCAAGCGAAACTTCCTTTCCGGGAACAGCGTCCTTTACGTGAACCTGCCCGATCATACTTTTAAACATCGGAATAGAATCCAATATTTCATCAGCTTCCAGTGTGCCGTAGATTAAAAAGTTAGCAGGATCGAAGTTTATTACAATGCGCGGGTCAGTATCTCTACCCTCAACTGAACAAATAAACCCGATCAAATCCCACGGCGACTCTGTTCCTGTCTCTATGCCAAAATAAACATTTTTATCTTTGCAATAAGATGCTGTCTTTTTCATCTGGTGCGCTAATTGCCTAGATGCGCCTGATTCGATTTTTCCAATATGGCCTGTGACTAAACCGACATTCATTTCAGAAGCGAATTTAATGTACTCATTTGCCCTCCACAGCCATCGGCGGGGGTCTTCTCCTTTGCAGTATTTCAAGCTTAAAGAAGAAACTCTCATATCATTGGTTTTCAGAAAATCAGCCAGCTCAGCTTTGCTGCTGCTTAAGTAAGAATGCGGCAATTGCTCATCAATAGCTGTTAATCCTGTCAATTGCACTTTTGTGAAGCCAAGCTCTTTTGCCTTTTTCACAGCTTCTATTGGATTTTCTATCCCCAATGACGATGTCATAACCCCTATTTCATACATTTGCAGCTCTCCGTTCTGTTTTTATCTTCATAGGCAATTCAGTTCTGATTTAAAAACCTTGCCATAAGCCATATTAAAGATTTATAAATCAATGCGCATTTTACTATGATATGAAAAGAAATTTTGGAAAAGTTTTGGGCATATGGCCGATTTATCTGGCACTTGCAAGCGCAGCTGTTTTAATCGGCGCTAATGCTGTAACCAATGAAGCGCGCAACGGCAGAATACTGAAAAACCCTGTAACAATCGAGGGGAGAGTAGTTTCAATCAGGCCTGAAGGAAGGAATCTTGAAGTAAGGCTTGATTCATCAGAGCAGCCAGTAGATTTCTTAGCATATACTCTCTCTTTTAGCTTCAGAGATGACAAGTACAGGCACGATATTGCAGTCATTCATGATCTGCACAAAAAACTTAAGGAAGGCGATCAAGTTAAAGTAGAGGGCTTTAAAGACCAGCATAAGGGCGTTATATATGGAGCAGATATAAAAAAATGGGAGTATGTTTCTTTGATGAAGAAATAATCATTCAAATTCCTTCAGAAACTTAACCAGCTCCTTTGCTTTCTCAAAATCCATGAATTCCTTTTTTGTCAAAGCAGGAATGTCTTTTTCCTTTGGCTTTTTACTTTTGAAAATAACCAGCTTATCTGCATCTATCAGCTTTGACAGCGGCTTCAATTGCGGGCTTGTTTTGTCTCCGATCTCTGTTAAGATTATCTCTTTTTCCTTTTTGGCTATAACATCAAAAGGAGCTTTTTTCGTTTCAGCTGCCTCAAAGCCAAGATCATTGTATTTTTTTGTCACATCTGTCTTTCCTTCTGCTGCCTGAGAAATATTTGCAACAGAAAAAATGTTTATTTTTTCAAAGACGCTTGGTCCGAGAGCATCATACATGCGGCGCGCTTTATTTATTGTGATGTCTGCCTTTCCTTCCTCGTATCTTTGTATCATCTTTCTGCTGACGCCGAGTTTTTTTGCCAGAGCAGACAATGAAAATCCTTTTTCCTCTATCTTTTCTTTCAGAATATCGGGAGCTATCTTTGCCTTTAAGCCTGCCCTGTCGCGCATAATGAAAGGCATCCTGTTGCCAATGCAGCTGCAGAATGTGCTGTAATTAAGCGTATGAATCCCAAATCTTGAATAAACAACATTGTCCTCTAATTTAACAGCTGCTTTCTCCGCTATCACAACCGGGCTTCCCCCTATATAGCTGCTTATCCTCTGCATCTCCCTTGCATATTCCTCTGAAATTGAATTCGCGTCTTCAAGAACTTTTATCAGCAGGATCTGGCTTTCCTTTCTTGCCACAATGTCAAAGCACGTTCTGGTCAGGGATTTCAGCGTATAGCCTGTTTTAAGGAGATGAATGCTTGTTTTTTCCAACAATGATTGTTTCATGAACAAAGCAAATCAAACAAATAATAAAAATCTTTCTAATATCCTATTTGAAAATCGTTACTACAGAAAAGTTTATAAAGAAACAATAAATTAGGCATGTAATGGCATATGTTTGGATTCCTGTCCTAAGGGCACAGAATTACGAAGTCAGAAAATTTGCTGAAAAATCAGAAGCAGTAATAGAAAAATTGCTGAAAGAAGGGCTTTATGTTGATACGTACGAAGATGTTGCTAAAAGGCATGAACAAAAAAATTGGGTTATGGGGGGCTTGATTCATCATCCGGAACTTGGCGCATTAGTGCAGGAAGCAACAAGCAAAGAAGGCGGGTTAAACATGCTTAAGGAAAGGCTTATTGGCCGCCTAAGACATCATCTCCCAGATATATTGAATGCTACTATTTCTAAGTATGATAGTGAGAAAAACAGGCAGGAAATTGTAAATGGGGCATTAACAGCCTTTGAAAAAGGGGAATGCCCGATAATAAACGGCCTGATAATAAAAAAAGAAGAGCCAGCCCCGATAGATATTTATTTGCCCCATTATCAAAACTAAGATCATTCTTAAATAAAAAAGTTAATAAACCCTTACTACAAACTCCATTCATGATCATCACAATCTCAGGCAAGCCCGGATCCGGGAAAAGCACAGTCGGGAAGCTGATCGCAAAGAAATTGAAGTTCAGGCATTATTCTATTGGGGATCTGAGAAGAGAAATAGCCAAAAAGCACGGCTTAACAATAGATGAATTAAACAAAATTGGTGAAAAAGAAGTATGGACAGATAAAGAGGTTGATGATTACCTTAAAAGGCTTGGTCAGACAGAAGATAACTTCATCGTGGATGGATGGATTTCCTTTTATTTTATCCCTGACTCAATTAAGATCTTTTTAGATGTTGATCTGCACGAGGCAGCAAAAAGAATATTCAAGGACCAAAGGCCTGACGAAGATCACAAAGATTCCATTAATGAAGTTTTTAAAATGATTAAAAAGAGGCTGGAGGAAACCACCAGAAGATATGAAAAACATTACGGAATAAAGGATTTTACAGATAAAAAATATTATGATCTGATAATTAATACAACAAACTTAACGATAAACCAGGTAGCTGATAAAATGCTTGATTTTATACAAAATAAAAACCAAAAACCCAAATATTTATAAATATCCTGCTTATTTCATACATAATATTTCTACTGATTGCTAAAAAAGTAGGAAAAACTAAAAAAGAATAAAAAACCAAGATGAAAATAAACAAAAAAGACTTCATTGAAATCGAATACACTGGAAAGCTGAAAGACGACAACATGGTTTTTGACACAACCGACAAGAAAGTTGCAGAAGAAAACAAGATCTATGACGAAAAAATAAATTATGGTCCTGTCACAATCTGCGTTGGCGAAGCTCAGATAGTTGCCGGGCTGGACAATGCACTGGAAGGCAAGGAAACAGAAAAGAATTATGTGTTCAACTTAACTCCTAACGAGGCATTCGGAGAGAAGAATGCAAAGCTTATGAAGCTTGTTCCGCTTAATATGTTCAGAAAGCAGGGAATACAGGCGTTTGTCGGATTGCAGGTAAATATTGACGATGTCATCGGAACAATAAGGACAATCACTGGCGGCAGAGTTATAGTTGACTTCAATCACCCTCTTTCAGGAAGGGAGCTGGTTTATACTGTAAAGGTCAATACAATAGTCACAGATAAAAAGGAGCAAATAGCTTCATTATTGAAAATGCTCGGGTTTAAAGAGCCAAAAATAGAAATAAAGGAAGATAAAGCAACCATAGAGATTGAGCATGAGCTTCCAAAGGAAGCAAAAGAAGAGCTTGCCAAAAAATTAAAGGAAACTGTTGAAATAAAAGAGATAGAATTCGTAAAACTTCAAAAAGAAAAAGTTAATAAATGAGTAAGTAAATGGTATCATTCGAGAGTAATATGAGGTGGAAAAGTGGCTGATTTTATACAAGATCAATATGATGAGCATGTGAAATCAAAAGCGACTGGCACCAAGCTGCAGCACAAGGCAAATGTCATGGATGCTGAGCTCGAGGAAATGCTTTCCAAGCAAAAAGCTACAATAAAGGTTGTAGGCACAGGCGGCGGCGGAAATAACACAATAAACAGGATAACTGAAATTGGAGTTGTGGGAGCTGAAACTATTGCAGTCAACACAGATGCCCAGGACTTATTGTTCACAACTGCTGACAGGAAAATACTCATTGGAAAAGATCTGACTCATGGCCTGGGAGCAGGCTCGATTCCCAAAGTAGGGGAAGAGGCTGCAAGGGAAAATGAGCACGATATAAAAGAAGCATTGACAGGAGCTGACATGGTTTTTATAACTTGCGGCTTGGGCGGAGGAACAGGAACAGGATCTGCGCCGGTAATTGCTGATGTTGCCAAAAAAATGGGCGCATTGACAGTAGGCGTTGTTACACTGCCATTTTCAATGGAAGGCAAAACAAGATATGAAAACGCAATCATCGGCCTGGAAAAGCTTGAGCAGCTTGTTGATACATTAATTGTCATTCCTAATGATAAATTGCTTGAATTGGCTCCGGATCTGCCTTTGCACACTGCATTTAAGGTTGCAGATGAAATCCTGACAAATGCTGTAAAAGGCATTGCAGAGCTTATAACAAAAGCAGGATTAGTTAACTTGGACTTTGCTGATATAAGGACAGTCATGACAAATGGCGGAGTTGCATTAATTGGCGTAGGCGAATCAGACTCTGAAAACAGGGCAGTAGAAGCTGTTGAAAAGGCCATTAACAATCCTCTGCTTGATGCTGATATTTCAGGGGCAAGCGGCGCTTTAATCAATGTTTGCGGAGGCCCTGATATGACGCTTAATGAAGCGCGCGTTGTTGTCGAGACAATATCTGAAAGAATTGACCCTGATGCAAGGATCATATGGGGCGCCCAGATTTCAGATGACCTTGACAAGACGATAAGGGCAATGCTTATTGTTACAGGGGTTAAATCACCGCAGATCTTCGGCCCGGAAAGAAAGAGGGGTGATAAAAGGAAAAAAGAAATTGAGGACGAACTTGGCATAGAGTTTGTTAATTAAGATGGACTTTGCTTCTTTGATTTCAAGATTTAAGGCATTCGTAGAGGAATGCAGAAGGGTTTTGCTTATCACAAAAAAGCCCACAGGAGAGGAATTCAAGACAATAGTCAAGGTTTCGGGAATAGGGATGCTGGTAATAGGCATTATCGGGTTCATAATCCAGATGTTTTATTTGATCATAATAAGAGGCGGCTAAATGGAAGAAGCATCAAAACCAGGTTTGAATTTTGGCAAAGTGATGTTCGATGCTTCTCCTGTAAGATATTTGGACAATTTAACGAAGGATTTGGAAAATGGCTTGAATGAGCTTTCTGAACAACCCGTCAAATATGCTGTAAGTGCAGTCAAAGATTTTATTGTTGATTATTATGATGTAATGGGAGCTGCCATAGCTGGTTTTGCATGGAAGGACTATGGCGGCAAAGTAATGGGGGATTTGCGCTGGCCGCTTGCATTTATAGGAGCTGGTGCAGCTTTAGCTGGCCCAACAATTGAGAATTGTTTTCATGGCGAAGGGATAGGCTCTAGCAACGGATTTTCATATAGGAGTGCGCGAAGTCTTACTGCAGGTATGGCTGTTGCCGGCTATAACGAAACTCCGCACTTAATCAGCAAAGTTACTGGATTGGCTTTTGGCGCTATATCTTTATTCGCAAATGACTGTTTTTTTAAAGAGAGGGAAGAGAAGAGAGAAAAAAACATTGATCGTGCATGGGAATTGAAGAAAGAGGAAATATTGAAGAGAGTTTTTATAAAGATTGGAGAAAAACTGGAATAAAAAGATTTAAAATGGAAGAATCAAAACAAGAAACAAAAATATTCGTATTAAGGACAACAGCAAACAGGGAAGACCAGGTTATGGACTTTGTTGTAAGCAATGCTTCAAAGAGAAAGCTCGAGATTTATTCAATAATAAGGCCGCATGGATTAAGAAGCTACATATTCCTTGAAGCAGCTACAAAACTGGATGCTGAGCAGGCTGCGCTTAATATCACCTATGCAAGAGGCATTCTGCCAAAAGAAGTCAAGTATGAAGAAATTGAGCATATGCTTGAGCAGGTAAAGCGCGAGATGAATATCCAGAAAAATGATATTGTTGAGATCATTTCAGGGCCATTCAAGAGAGAGCAGGCAAAAGTTTCAAGAATAGATAAAACAAAAGAAGAGGTTGTTGTTGAACTGCTTGAAGCAGCTGTCCCGATTCCAATAACTGTAAAGATGGATGCTGTGAAAGTCATACGCAGAGAATCAGAAGCGCCTGAATCCAAATATGAAGCAGGGGAAGAATCTGAAGAAGAGCCGTCTGAGGATAATGTTTCTTAAAAATGGATGATTTGGAACATCTCACCAAAACATGGAAAGATTTTACTGCAAAAGCCCAAGATGTAGGGCTGCACTTTCCGGAATCACCGGACTTTATCAGGCATAATGGGTGCCTCACATCTGATATTTTTAAAGTGACAAGGGAAGATTATAAAAATTTCACAAATGAAGAGCGGAGAATAATATACGCCAGATTAGAGACAGAGCATGGCGATAAAATACCAGGTTGGCTGGGTGGCAACGACTGGGTGATTGTGATTGGAGGCAATGTGACCATGAAACCAACCGAATACAGGGAACTTGTTCCTGATAACCGGGAAATAATAGAACTTGAGAAACAACACGGCAATCTTGTTGCATATCTGATTCTTGAGTCTGTTGAGATTGAAGAGATTTCTGACACCTGCTTTAAAGACTCAGATATTGGCAATTTAGTTTTTTCGTTAAATTAAAAACAAAAAAGATAAGATTTATATAATTAATCTTTATTTTCCTATAACAAAAAGGGGTTCTTTAGTTATTATAAGTAGTTATCACAAAATGATAAGGCGTGATTTTTCAAGAGAAAGCGAAATAATGGGGAAAGATTTTGCAGCTTTAATTAGAAAAGTTGGCGGAAAGAATGCTGGACACAGGTTATTTGCAAAAATACAAAAAGATTTAGAAGAAAGAATACCTGAAATAAGAGAATTCCATCAACTAGAAAATCTGGAAATAGAGACTTCTTACTATGATAGATTTGAAGAAATAATGCTTACGCAATTTGGAAAGCCACTTGAATGGTTCAAGAGCCTTCCTGAGGAAACAAGGAAAATTGGCGGAGGGGTAATTGACCCAAAAGATGATATCGACATACTAAAAAGAATTTTTTGCGGGTATAAGCCTGGTCAAGATAATCAAATCTTACCAAACGCATTTATTCAGGATTTTTCATATATTAAAAAAATTCTTTACGAAATCCAAGAAATGTCTAGAAAAAAATTTACTGATGCTGATGACAGGAAGGAATTTCATTTAAGAGCTTCCACTACTATTGAAGATTTTGTTGATGACAGATATTATGATACTTTTAAAACAATGGAAGGCGTACCTCTTTTTGAACAGCGTTTTAATCCAGAACATGCTAACTCAATCATATATGTTCTATCTCAGTTTGTACATTTTTATTTGATGAAACATAACTCCGAAGGAAAATACGAACTGGATAATGTAAGCTTCGCTTTAGGAATACAACCAACAATTAATGTTAGTACTTATAAAGAAAAAGATCTGTTTGCTATTTCTTATTCCAGCTATCCTGAATATAAAGAAAAGAGAACTGTGATAGAGGTAAATGGCATACTGCCAGACCCTTTATTTGGCGGTTCTTTTTTTGGTGTAAATACCGCAAAAATACAATTAATCACTGTAGATAAAGAAGGGCACATCTGTATAAAAAATGGATTTTCAGATAGTCTTAAAAAAGCATATTCAGGAAATAAAAGAAAAGAACTTCATAAGGTGAGGGACAAATATAGTTTGTTATCTTACGAGCAAATAATGAAGATGGATAAGGTAGTGAGAGCAATAGAAGAATATTTAGGCTACCCTGTAAATCTTGAATTGCCAATACAATATGGAAAAATGTATTGTGTTCAATTAAGGCCTGTTCCAAGATTAACTGAAAATAGAGAAATCAGATCACTAGAACCATTAGCTGTAGGACATACCTTATTAGCAGAAACGCCTTTTGTTCATGGCAGTTTCAGAAGAAAAGGCACAATAGTGGAACCTTACGCAAAAAATACAAGAGGTTTTAAATTTGAAAAGCCCGTGATAGCCTTACATTATCAAGATAGACCAGCCGAAGCATGGTTTTTTGAGGATACTAATTGTGTCGGCTTATTAAACCCCTCTGAAGGAAGTGTATTAAGGCACGGGCATTCTGTTATTCCTCGTTTCGGTGAAGCCAGAAATAAATTTGTTTTTATAGGCGTGCCAGGACTTTACAAGATCATAGAGCCACACCTAAAAGCTAAAACTGAAAAATGGACTATACCTTGGACTGGGGATAAAGAAGAAGCAATTTTTAAATACTCGGATTTTGAAGTGATTATAGAATCAGACGGCAGAAGAGGAAGGGTTTATCTTGATCCTGAAGCGTCAAAAATATTCTAAAGCAACAAATTCAATAACTTTTTAAATAAATCCCTTATTCCACTCAATATGGCAACACAAACAGTCGATGTATTGGTTGAAGGCGGCAAGGCAACAGCTGCTCCGCCACTTGGCCCAGCCTTAGGCCCGACTGGATTGAACATAGGCCAGGTTGTTGCTGACATTAATAAAAAGACTGCTGCTTTCAAGTCAATGAAGGTTCCAGTAAAGATTAAAGTTGACACTTCTAATAAAACTTATACAATAACTGTAGGCACTCCCCCTACTTCTGCTTTGATCAAAAAAGAAGCCGGCGTGGAGAAAGGCTCTGGAAACCCGCTGCAGGATAAGATAGCGGATTTGAGGATAGAACAAATTATCAAAATTGCCAAGATGAAAGAAGACAGCCTGCTTGGAAAAACTTTAAAAGAAAAAATAAAGGAAATTATAGGAAGCTGCAATTCTATTGGAATTCTTGTTGAAGGCGTTGGCGCGAAAGAAGCGATAAAGCTAGTTAACGAAGGCAAATTCAATGAAGAAATAAAATTGGAAAAAACAGAATTATCAGCAGAAGAATTAAAAACATTGGAAGAAGAAAGAAAGAGACTGCAGGAAGAATCTGAGAAGAGGAGGGCAGAGTTTGAAAGGCTTGCAAAACAAATTATCGACAGCATGGCAGGCAAGCCAAGAGGAGAAATCAAGGCCAAGCTTCACGAAGCAAAGATCCCAGAAGCTATTATTCACGAATTATTGCCAGTTGAAGGTGTTGGCGCAGGCGCTCCAGGAGCGCCAGGAGCTGCTCCAGGCGCTAAGCCGGCTGCAGGAGCTGCAAAAGAGGCTGCTCCAAAAGCAGAGGCAAAGAAGGAAGAGAAGAAGAAATAAGAACAAAGATATTTATTTCATAATCTCGCTTTCTATTTTCTTAAGAACCTTGTCTATTGTCACAAACAGGTTTCTTTCTATGGACTCTGCATTATAATGCGTGCCATTGTCAATTATAGTTCCGCTGATCTCAAACTTGTCGCTGCCTTCTGTGTGGTGGATCTTCTTGAGATTCAAATGCAGCTTCTCGAATTTAGGGCATATTTCTGAGAACCTTCTTGCGTGATTGCCAACGATCTTCTTTAGAATAATCATTGTTGCAAAATCAAGCCCTGAAAAACCGCTCAGCTCTATGTTTCCGCCCAGCTGCATACTTTCCTTTGGTTCTGTATTCGCTTCATCCATATGATCACCTCACTATAAATATTAATCAGCACACCGCATATTTAAATGTTTCCACAAGATCTAAATGTTACGAAGTATGACCTATGAGGGGAGAAGTTTTAATTTAAGTTCTTGTATATTTTATAATCCATAATCCGTTGGTCTTTATTTTTTCGTGTTCAATATTTTTCTTCCAATAAGCATGTACGTGTAATGTTTCGTCTTTATGGTCTTCTCTATACTTCATTTCCAAGCTATAAACAGCTGTAGCTGCACTCAAAAACATTCCTCCCCAAAACAACAGATTGCTTATTGTATCAATGCTCATATTCGATGGAGAACCAAATATGTTTATAAATTTAATTGTTTTTTAATATCCACATCATATTACACAAGATTATTTAAATATGACATTTCTCGTTTCGGAAATGGTCAAAAAAAGACTGATAGGCAAGAATATCATTGGAATAGATGAACTGAATAATGGCTTTCACATACAGCGGAAAGATTTTCCCATGGTTATCTGCGGCTATCTTATCGAGGATTTTCCTTCGAGTTATCCAGAAAGAAAATATGTGAGGAAAAATGGGATTTTTGGCGAAAAAAGCGATAGCGTCAAAGAGATTTTAGGAAGAGCAAGGCCTTATTTTAATGAAAACCCTGATTTCTTTTATACTCTTATACAAAAGGAGAATCTTGAAAATAAGCCATTGTACAAAAGGGCGGAGGCAATAGCAGCAATAGTTTTCAGATTTTTTATTGATTATGGCCTTTCAGAGGAAAATACGCTTGTAATTGCTGATTGGGTTGGAAGAGATGGTTTTTCAAAAGACATATGCTTTTTTTGCAACGAATCTTTCAAAATCGCCGGCTTGGATAAGTTAATCATAAGATTTGAAAAAAAAGCAGATGTTCATAATTATGCTGTGAAAGCAGCAGACAGGGCGGCATATTACATAGGCGGCCTTAAATATAAAAGCAACTGGGAAAAATGGCCTTATTCCGGGAGAAAAGTAGATATGGGGGAGCTGCCTGAGCTTATAATGAAGCTTAAAGATCAAAATCCATAAACTATTTAAACATATTACCTTGTATTACTTCTGATGAAAAAGAGAATCTGCGTCACAATTGACAAAGGGCTTATCCAGAAAATTGATGACCAGATCGACAACAAAAGGATAAAGAACAGAAGCCATGCTATTGAGCTTCTTCTTTCTAAATCAATGGGCGACCATGTCCCTAAAATTGCAGTTATTCTTGCAGGCGGAAAGGGAACAAGATTAAGGCCGCTGACATACATTATACCGAAGGCATTAATTCCGATACATGGCAGGACAATTACGGAGCACATATTTGACCTGTTTAAAAAATACGAAATACGCGATGTTATAATGGCTGTGGGCCATATGCGGCACAGGATAAAGATTTTCTTCGGCGATGGAAAAAGATTTGGAATGAATGTAAAATACATTGAAGAAAAGAAGCCCTTGGGAACAGCGGGCCCATTGCGAATGGCCAGAAAATATTTTAAAGAGGCATTTATTGTTTCAAACGGAGATGAATTAAAGGACATAGATATTGCAGACATGTATAATTTGCACAAAAGAAACAATGCATTAGTTACAATCGCATTGACAACTGTAAGCGACCCTTCACGCTATGGCGTTGCAAAATTAAGCGGCAGCAAGATAATGCAGTTCGTTGAAAAGCCAAAAAAAGAGGATGCGCCATCAAATTTAATAAACTCTGGCTTTTACATCATTGAGCCGGAAGTCCTTAATATGATTCCAAATGGATTTGTAAGTATGGAAAGAGACATTTTCCCAAAGCTTGCAAAAATGGGAAGGCTTTACGGCTATCCTTTCTCAGGCCAATGGTTTGACACAGGCAATTTCCAGAGATACAGGACGGCATTGAAGAAATGGAAAGGGATAAAATGAGCGGCATATTCAAGGCATATGATGTAAGGGGGATTTACCCGACTGAGCTAAATGAAGATGTCGCCTATAAAGTAGGAAAAGCATTCGTCAGTCTTATAAAGCCTAAAAATGTTGTAATCGGCAGAGACATGCGCCTAAGTTCTGATTCACTGTTCAATTCGCTTTCAAAAGGAATAACTGAGATGGGTGCTGATGTTATTGAAATAGGGCTTTGCAGCTCTGACATGGTTTATTTTGCTGTTGGCTTTTATAAATATGATGCAGGAATAATGATAACTGCATCTCATAATCCGAAAGAATACAATGGGCTGAAGTTTGTGAAAAAAGGGGCCGTGCCAATAAGCAGCGAAACCGGCTTGCGTGAAATTGAAAAAATAGCTGAAAAAAATGATTTTAAAGCTGCAAAGAATAAAGGCAAAATAACAAAAAAAGATGTAATGCAGGATTACATTAAAAATATCTTAAAATTCGTTGATATCAAAAAAATAAAGCCATTAAAGGTTGTTGTTGATGCCGGCAATGGGATGGCTGGAAAGGTAATGCCTGAGATAGCAAAACATCTTCCCATAAAATTAATTCCGCTTTATTTCAAGCTCGACGGAAGCTTCCCGAACCACATTCCAAACCCTGTTTTTGAGGAAAGCACCATTGAACTTAAAAAAACAATAAGAAGGGAGAAAGCTGATCTCGGGCTTGCTTTTGACGGCGATGCTGACAGGGTAGGCTTAATAGATGAAAAGGAAAAATTTGTACCCGGCGCATTGACAACTGCAATGGTCGCAAAAAAGATGCTTTCAAAACATCCTGGAGCGAAGATAATCTACTCGAGCACATCAAGCTGGATTGTTGCAGAAACAATAAAAAAATGCAAAGGAAAGCCCATAATGTCTCCTGTCGGCCACTCGTTCATAAAGCAGTGGATGCGAAACTACAATGCCCTGTTTGGCGGAGAGGGATCCGGGCACTATTACTATCAGGATAATTTCTATGCAGATTCCGCCTTTATTACTGCGTTGATTGTCATGGAGATGATCTCTGAGGAGAAAAAACCGCTGTCAAAAATTCTAGAGCAATATAAAAAGTATTTTGCAATAGAAGAAACAAATTTTGAAGTGGAAGATAAGGGGCAAAAAATAAAAGAGATAATGCAGAAGTACAGCTCAGGAAAAATCAATGACATAGACGGTATAAGAATTGAATTTGACGACTGGTGGTTCAGCGTAAGGGCGTCTGGGACAGAGCCTCTGCTAAGGCTGAATCTAGAAGCAAAAAGCAAAAAAGTAATGGAAGAAAAAGCAAGGGAATTAAAAAATATTATTACCGAAAATTAGTTTTTCTCAGCAAGGTCCTCAATCCTGATAACAACTGTTTCTTCTTTAACAACATCTAATTTGTTTATCTCCTTTATTGCCTTGCTTACATTGCTCTCCAGCGCATCATGTGTAGTGATTATGACAGGAACTGTGTCCTTGTTCTCTTCTTTCTGCGAAACAGCCGCTATGCTGATATTGCTGTTTCCCAGTACGGCTGCAATCTTTGCCAAAACACCTGGCGCGTCAACCACCATAAATCTGAAATAATATCTTGAAATAACTTCATTAATGCTCTTTAATCCGTAATTTTCAAAATATTGAACAGGCGCTGTTGCAACATTATTAGCCATATTATTCGCAATGCTCAAAATATCGCCTAAAACAACAGCCGCTGTTGGCAATTGGCCCGCTCCTTTGCCATAAAGCATAACAGGACCTATATTTTCCCCTACTAAGTAGATGGCATTCAGCTCGTTTTTGACAGTAGCCAGCTCATGCTCTGCTGGGATCATCGTCGGATGAACCCTCAGCTCTATTTTGTTATCGCTCTTCTTGGCAATTGTCAGCAATTTTATTGCATATCCCAGCTCTTTCGCATACTGCATATCATTCCTGCTTATTTTTGTGATGCCTTCGCTGAAAATGTCTTCTTTTATTTTCATATTGAAAGCTAAAGAAGCCAAAATAACCAGCTTTTGAGCAGCATCTTTCCCTTCAACATCAAAGCTGGGGTCTTTTTCTGCAAATCCCAGTTCCTGGGCTTCTTTTAGGGCATCTTCATAGCTTTTGCCTTCGCTCATTTTTGTCAGAATATAGTTTGTTGTTCCGTTTAAAATTCCATAGATAGCATTAATTCTTTCAGCCTGGTAATTTACCTGCAGGGCATTCAGAATCGGAATGCAGCCGCCAACAGCTGCTTCAAAATAGAAATTTACTTTATTCTTCTGCGCTGCTTCAAACAGCTCAGGCCCGTATCTTGCTATAACTGCCTTGTTTGCAGAAACAATATGCTTTCCATTTTTCATGGCATTCATAATGATTGTCTTGGCGGGCTCATAGCCTCCGATCAGCTCAACAACTATGTCAATTTCCTTGTCATTTATAACATCATTGAAATCAGTTGTCTGCTTTTCCTTTTCAATGCCTGATTTCTCTGCATTTTTCAGGGTTAAGCTGCAAACTTTCTTTAAATTAAGCTCAATTCCTGTTCTGTTTTTGATCAGGCTGCTATTATTCTTTAGAATTTTGACTACTCCTGAGCCTACAGTTCCCAGGCCTATTAAGCCTATGTTTATCGCTTTGGACATTTTAGAGACTTCTTTGAATGATTGTTTATAAAGATTTTTATTAAACAACCCCGAAACTCATTCTCGACTTCAAATTCTTATCTGAAACTTCAACATTCAGGCTGTAAATTCCGTTTTTATCAGGAGCTTTTATGTTGAAGTAGCTTAATGGAATAATAATTGTATTATTCAATATCATCCCGTCATCTTTTAAAACATAACCCACCCCCAGATCAATGAAAATATTCCTCAAACTGAATTTTTTCTTTTCGTTTTCAAAAACAAAAACGCTTATTGTTGTATCTGAAGGGGCTTCATCAAAAAACAGGGTTATTCTGCCGTCAACAATGCTGCCTGCATAGTAATTCATTGCGTTAAGCTCGAGCTTCAGTGATGCCTTTAATTCAATAACAGCAGCGCCTGTTATGCCTGTATCCTTGTACTTTACAGCGATAAATACCATCACAGCCACGAGAATAGCCGCCAGAGCCATTATTGATTTCTCAAGGTTTGAGTGCGTTCTATAATTTATTTTTGCTCTATTTTTTTGCTTAATTCTGTGTTGTAACAAACTCATCACCGCTTATATGCATAATTCTCTTCTCTTTCTTTTTAAAGTCTGATTTTAAAACTTTTCCTATAAAAACAATATGATCTCCTGTCTCAACTTCATTAACAACTTCACATTCAAAGTATGCGACTGCTTCTTTTATCCTCGGGCAATCAACCTTCTCAGCCTCTTCTTTTGCAAGTCCTGTTTCCTTGAATTTATCCATAAACCTTCCAGAATGCCTGCCGCAAAACAGCACTTTGTCTTTTAAGCTGAAAGGCATGAAATTAACAACAAAAACACGGGAATTCTCGATAATATTGCATGAAAACCTTTGCTTGCCGATTGCAATTGCATAAAGTTCTGGATCAAACGAAGAAGGCATGTGCCAGTCTATGGTCATTACATTGTCTTTATCCTT
This sequence comes from Candidatus Woesearchaeota archaeon, assembly GCA_030651135.1. Classification (NCBI taxonomy): domain Archaea; kingdom Nanobdellati; phylum Candidatus Woesearchaeota; species Candidatus Woesearchaeota archaeon. The sequence goes on along the minus strand of JAUSCS010000013.1, from coordinate 28,703 downwards.
GTCTCTGCATGTAATTAGAACGGTCTGCTTTTCACCGCATATCTGCATAAAATTCACTGCCATAGTATGTAGTCATCATCTTTTTTTGAGCTTACTTCAAGCTTTTTCTTTTTTATTACGCTGCTTTTGATCACTTCGATTTTGCCAGTCAGGCCAACTCTCAGAATTCCGAAGGCCATAATGACGGCCAGCAGAATCAATGTTACAAGATAAAGCCTGGAGCCAAGAGCCTGGGCAAACGGAATTAAAAATCTCCCGAGGCTGTAGGGAATTGAGATGAGCTCTATAAATAAAGGCGCTGTAGAGGCAAAAAATGCTATTTTCAGGATTTTTTTAAAGCTTATATCAAATCTAAGCACCCTGACAGCTATGAAAACAATTACTGAAACTGCAAGCATTATTACCAGGTATTTTATATAAAACGACGCGTAATTTATTATCAATACACCCGGAATTATTATAACAAACAATGCTGCGATAAGATTTGCAATTCCGCTTTTATGGTCCAATAAGTTATGGTAAGAGCCTGCATTGAATCTTTGGATGCTGTTGAACGGCCTAAAATAAAAGAAATCCTTTGTTATCAGGACCTTCTCACCCGTCATGTTCCTTTCGCTTACGCTTCCGTCTATTATTACCTGCGGATCATTCTCCAGCAGAACAATCGGCTGCTTTGTTTCGAATGTTACATTTACAGAAAACACATTGACATTATCGAGCTGTTCCCCTATGTAGCCGCGCAGTAAGAATAATCTCGGAACAGCTATGATGCACATTACAATTATGCTCCAGAGTATAACCAGAGCAAGGTATTTGAAGCAGTATCTGAAAGAGCTTTTTGCGAGATCAGAGTAATAAAATGGATTGATGCTCTTGAGCGTGTTTTTCAACAGCTCATTGTTAAGAACTTCAATAAACTTTCTGAATGACCTGAATCTCATATTGCCTCTTTTATAGCTTTATCTATGTCTTTTTATATTCACTAGTATAAATATTTAATTATTTTGTAGAATCTAAAAATTTATTGAATAGCTTTCTTTCACTCAGTTTAAATATCTGCTTGAATGATTTATGATAATTGTTCTTATTGGGATTTTGCGAATATTTATTTAATAAGCCCTATCTAACTATAGCGCCATCCTCGACATCTGCATTTATCTCTTCTTTTTTTGTTTTCAAAACCTTATCTTCAAAAACCACTTTTTTGTTTTTTACAGCCAGTTTTATTTTTAAGAACTCATCAAATGTGATCTCTTTATCAGTATTTTTATACCCGTCAATAAAAACAATATCTCCTGACTCTGAATTTGGAGCTTCCAACAGCTTAAGATCTTTTCCGTCATCTGCTGCAAGCAGCATTCCATTGCTTTCGATGCCCCTCAACACAGCGGGCTTTAAATTAGAAACAACAACTATGTTTTTGTTTTTCAGCTCGTCGTTTGAATAATGCTTTCTAATCCCTGCAACTAACTGCCTTTCCTCATCTCCGAGAGCTATCTTCAGAACAACAAGCTTGTCTGCATTAGGATGGTTTTTTGCTTCGATTATTTTTGCGACTCTGAGATTTAACGGGAATGATTTTTCTTCGATGGTTTTCTTTTTACCTGAAAATTTTTTCTGAAATTCCTCTCTTTGTTTATCTTCGAGTTTGTGAAATAACAATTCAGATTTATTTATCCTGTGCCCTTCTTTCAAGGATAATTTTCCTAAATCCTCTAGCTCAAGCTTTTCAATATTCAGCTGTTTTTTAATTGAAGCGGAAGCTGCAGGCATGAAAGGCGAAATCAAAATAGCAAGATCCTTCACAAAGTTTGCAAGAACATACAGCGCAGCCTTATCCTTTGTTTTCCAGGGCTCTTTTTCCTGAAAATACTGGTTTCCGAACTTGCTTATTGACATTATTTGCTTTAATGATTCTTTTAATTCAATTTTATCAAGCAGCTCAAGAGCTTTTTTCTCCTCTCTTTCTATTTTCTTAAAAAAATCTTTATCTGATGCTCTTAAGCCTGCTTTTGATATTTTTCCATCAAAGAAATTATTAATGAAGACTATTGTCCTGTTCACCAAATTTCCGATATTCGCAACAAGCTCATTGTTTATTTTGCTTTGAAAATCTCTCCAGTCAAAAACAGTATCGGTCTTTTCTGGCCTGTTGACTAAGATGTAATACCGCCATACATCTGCAGGAATCCCGGTTTCAATTGCATCATCTCCAAAAACGCCTTCATTCCTGCTCTTTGAGAATTTTCCAGTTTCATAATTCAAGTACTCGTTTACAGAGAGGCCACTAACTAAAGCGTATTTGTCTCCTGTCCCGATTAAAAATGCAGGGAATAATATTGTATGAAACGGAATATTGTCTTTTCCCATGAACTGAACTAATCTTGTTTTAGGATCAAGCCAGTACTTCTTCCAATCTTTTCCAGCTTCTTTTGTTATGCCAATATAGCCAATAGGCGCATCAAACCATGAGTAAAAAACTTTATTTTCAAATCCTTTTTTCGGAACTTTAATGCCCCATTCCAAATCGCGGGTTATGCATCTTGGCTTTAGCCCTTCCTTCAGCCATGCAGCAGTCATTGTTTTTGCATTTTCGCTCCATTTCTTTTCAGCTTTCTTAATCCACGTTTTCAATTTTGGAGCAAGCTTTGGAAGATCAATGAAAAGATGCCTGCTTTCTTTAACAATTGGCTCAGTTCCGCATGTCTTGCATCTTGCGCAAACTAATTCTGTTGCATTGAGCAGCTTCCCGCAGTTCTCGCACTGGTCGCCGCGCGCATTTTTATAGCCGCAGTAAGGGCATTCGCCTTCAATAAACCTGTCAGCAAGAAATTTACTGCATTTCGGGCAGAAGCACTGCTCTATTGTTTCTTCTTTTATGTAGCCGTTCTTATCGAGTTTATTGAAGATGTCTATTGTTATCTCTTTGTTTTCTTCAGAGCTCGTTCTGCCGAAACAATCAAAATCGCATTCAAACCATTCATATATTCTTCTGTGGATCTTGAAATATTTGTCAACTAATTGCCTTGGCGTCAATCCTTCCTCCAAAGCCTTGACTTCTGCTGTTGTTCCATGCTCATCTGTGCCGCAGACGCTTATTGCATCCTCCTTTTTCAATTTTAAATACCTTGAATAAACATCAGCTGAAAGAACACAGACCAAAGTGCCTAGATGAGGCACATTATTCACATAAGGCAGCGCGCTTGTTACAATGGTTTTTTGGCTTGTTTTTTTCATTTGATAAACTCCACATTCGGTAGACTTCTAAAATGTTCGTCTCCTGTCAATATTTTTAGCTTTAATTCTTTGGCTAAAACACAGCTCATACAGTCCACATAGGACATCTTTATGCTTTTTTTGTACATTTGACTTCTAAAAATTGATGTTTCTATTAAAGTTTTTTGTTTTACTTTTATGATTTTAAAATATTTATTCAGAATCTTAAGAAATTCTTTCGCTTTTTCTTCACCTTTATCACGGTGAATTAGAAAAAACAATTCCATCAATATCAGCGGGGTTATGTATGCACCTTCTTCAACTAATTTTTTATCAAAATATTCTTTATAATTCTGGTTGTTTTTTTCAAACCATTCTATGAAAGCATACGTGTCTACTATATATCCCAACCTTCATCTACCTCTTTCATTAGCTCTTTTGTTGTTTTTCCGGTTTTACCCCAGCTCCCTCCCAACTCACCCAATGATGGAAGCGGTTCTAAGATTATTTTCTTGCCTTGTATCTTCTCTTTAAATTTTACTCTAGGCATCAGACCTAATTTATCTCTTATTTCCTTGGATATTACAATCTGCCCCTTGACAGACATTGAAGTAACAAAATCTTCGCCTTGAACACTTATTGCTTCTATCGACATATTATCGCCTTTTATAGTTTTACCTTTAGAAAGTACAACTTATATTTAAATTTTACTAAAAAATCAGTTTTACTGTCTGGTCAAAAGGTTTAAATATTTGAACTATTTTACAGTAGTTATGATAAGGAATCTGGCAGATCTAGACAGGGCATTAAGGGACTCTTTCAGCAACATAAAGAAAGACATAGAATTTCTCAAGAAAAAAGAAGATCGGAACTCTGCGTTAAGGGACGAGATAAGATTCATGCAGAAGGAGATAAAGAAGATAAAGAAAAAACTTAAAATAAAGTAAAGAATTTCATTATACCTCCTTAAGCTTTTTTACTTCTTTGATTATGTTTGACATATGACTTTTAAACCTTAGCATTAAAATAGCAACTATGGAAATTACTGAAATGGATATAATGCCTACAAGCATTACCTGATTTATCGATTTATAATCCACTTGTTTAGTCACAAATGCAATGGTTATACCGATAAGATAGGTAAATAATATTATTATTGCAGTAGTGTAATATTGCAGATATTTATTAAACTGCAGATCTAGTAGATTCTTTTTCAATCTATCTGACAGTTCTTCTTTTGGCATAATTAGTCTTCCGCGAAAGCTATCGCTAAAAGGACAAGTCCTCCTACTATCAGGATTGCTGAGCCAATAGCTGCTCCAAATCTGCTTTGCAAAAAGGAGGGTATTGCTCCCACTATGCCAAGAACGGTGCTTATTACCCCAGCAACTGCCAAGATATTCTTTGTTTGTTTTTTCATTTAACACCTCTCAAAAAATCATTTTAACTTTTTTGTGACATCAATATCGGCCTTGCATTTCCCGCATTGAAAGCGGATCGATTCAGCAGCTTTCTTCTTTCCTGTTTCCTCGTTAATGATCTGTATCTTTTTCCTCTTGAACGGGACTTCAATCTCGCCTTCAAACCTGCATTTCGGGCAGGTGTATTTTATGCTGCAGACCAGGCTTTCTTCAAATATTTCTTCTGGCTCTGTATAGCCGCATGCATAGCAAACAAATTCTTTTGCCCTGATCATGACCTTGCCTTTCTTGTCTTTCGGCTTGCCCATTCTCTCTTTTTTGCATTTCGGGCAAATCTTCCTGTAAACCCATGCAACAGCATTTCCCTCTCCAATATTCCTTCTTGTAAAATAAACAAGCTCATCCATTGATTCCGGTTCTTGTAATGCCATGTTATCACCTTTATTCAGCTGTTGAATTCGTTGTATTTGCATTAGTTTCGGGAAGCCAGTCCTGCTTTATGACATAGCCGACTGTATTCTTTGCGCTTTTCCCGACTGTGAAGATCCATTTGAAATATTCTGAGATGAATACTTTTTTACCTTCTTTAGTCTCAAAACTTATGTTGTTCGACTGGTAGATTATGAGGCCGCCTATTATGAGAAATGCAACGATTATAAAAAGGATTTTTTTCATTTTTGTAATACGAGTTTCACAAGTCCATCATTACGAACAATAAAGTACCCTGTTCTATTCTCCTCCTGTTCGACCGCTATAAATATTTTTTTTGTAACTTCAGCAATTTTTTTTGGTGGAATGCCATCAATTAATTTCGTTAATTCAGGCGTGTCTTCTGGAATACTCATTCCAGGCACCTTAACGGTTCTATAAAGACCCTGGTATTTTCCATTTATTCTTCTGATTTGAGACCAGTCATAAAATTCTTTTATGTACGCTTTACAATATTCAATTAACCTACCGGCGATTTTCATTTTTCCTCCAGCCTCTTTACTTCTATGCACACGGCGTCTATATCTGCCCTTATATTTCTGGGGCAGAGCGTGTATTCGTATTTATTTTCTTCGCAGTATTTAATAATTTTGCTTTTTTCATCCTCGTTCTTGAATTTTACAATGACATTAAGGCCGTATCTGCTCTTATGCAGTATTTCAGAGTTTTTAAGGTCGTTTTTTATTTTTTGGTTTATTCCAACCAGAAATTTCAATCTTTTGTTCAGGTTTTCTATCTTATTTTCAAGCGCATCAAGCTCTTTTTCAGAGAATGTATATTCCTCTATTACTTCGGGCTTGCTTATGTACCTGTCTATGAATCTTAAAACGCCATGAACTCTTTCTTTCGTCATGAAAAAGTGCAGCAGATTGTCATTTATTGCAATAAAGCCGCCTTTTCCAAGATTAATGGGCTTCCACTGCCTGAAGCTGCCAATTGCCATGTCGCCGTATTTTGCAAATTTTGTCCCTATTGAGCCTGACGCATCATTTATCAGCAGGCAGCCTCTCTTTTTGCATATCTTTTCTATTGGCTTCATAGGCTGGTCAGCAAAATAGCCTGTAAGTGAGTTTACAATCAAAACTGAATTCCTGTCAGCTTTCTTGAAAAGGTCTCTCAGGTTAAGAATGCCGTAATCTGTTTTAAGATCGATCGGCATCAGGTCGTTTTTCAATGCAAACTGCTTATATGTGAGCCAGCCGCCCTGATCCTGAATTAAGGCTCTTGTTTTGCCAAGCTTTTTTGCTATTTCAAATGCCTTCATTATTGCCGTATTGCCCCTGTCAACAAAGACAATGTGCTTCTTGCCTGTCAGCCTGCGGAGCATCTTCGGAATGTTCGGATTCATGGTGTTTTGAGTAATGTTTAAATATTTAAAGGTTAATGTTTGTTTATGAATTATTACGATTCAATAAGCAAAGGCTATGAAGAGCTGCATGGCGAAGAGCAGTTAAATAAAATCAAAATAATTAAAAAATTCCTGAAAGTCAGGAAAACAGACAAGCTGCTGGATGTAGGCTGCGGCACAGGCTTGACAACAGAGCCGTGGCCATGTGAAAGATACGGAATTGATCCATCAAGAAAATTATTATTTAAGGCAAAACAAAAGAACAAAGAAATAGACTATGAGCTTGCTCCTGCTGAAAAGATACCCTATCCAGACCATTTCTTTGATGTTGTGATAAGCATAACAGCAATACAAAACTTCAAGGATATAGAGAAAGGGCTAAAAGAGATCAAAAGGGTTGGAAACAAGAGGTTTGTTCTCAGCTTTTTAAAAAAATCACCTAAAAAAGAGATGATTGAATGCCTTATTAAAAAACACTTTAAAGTTAAAAAGATCCTCGAGGAAGACAAAGAGTCGATATATTTCACGTAAGCTGATTTTCCGATAGCTTTATAAATAACTTAATATTCCGTATTTCTGCAAGAGAGAAAAAGGAAACCATATACCTATTTTCTCAGTTAATGAAAACTGTTTTGGGTGCATAATGGCAAAAAAATTGAAAGCTATGATGCCAAGCATGAGGGAGCGCAAACGCTATGTCGCGTTTCAGATCATCTCAAAAGAGCCTATAAGGCCTTTCAAGCCAGTGTCTGATGCAATATGGCAGGGCTGCCTGAGGTTTTTAGGAGAGCTTGGAGCTGCCAAGGCAGGAATATGGATATTAGCAGACAAATTCAATGAAGAAAATCAGAAAGGTTTAATAAGGGTAAATCACAAATATGTCGATGATTTGAAAGGTGCTTTGGCGCTGATAAAAAGCATAAACGGCGCTGAAGTCATTGTCAGATCAACAGGAACATCGGGGATAATGAAAAAAGCGCAGGAAAGATACTTGACAAATAATTAAAATTCAATAAATAAAATAAAAAAACTTAAAAAATAAAATATTAAAAAACTAAAACAAACTTTGAGGTGAATTAAAAATGCAACAGCCTTTACCGCATCAGGTGATGGGATATGACAGGGCAATAACAATGTTCAGCCCTGACGGAAGATTGCTTCAGGTAGAATATGCTAAAAAGACAGTCAAGCAGGGCAGCACAGCCATCGGAATAGTCTGCTCAGACGGCGTTGTCCTTGTGACAGACAAGAGAATAGTTGACAAGCTTGTTGTCCCGGAAAGCGTTGAAAAGATATGGCAGATTGATGAGCATATCGGCGCAACTGCTTCAGGAATCTTATCTGATGCCCGCGTTCTAATAGAAAGAGCGCAGCTGGCAGCCCAGAGGCACAGAATAACTTACGATTCAGACATTGATGTGCTGAGCATTGTAAAAGATATCTGCAATTTGAAGCAGATAACAACGCAGTCAGGCGGATTCAGGCCTTTTGGCGTTTCAATTTTGGTTGCAGGAATTGATTCTGACGGGCCAAAGCTTTTCGAGACTGACCCTACAGGAATTTTCTTCCAGTACAGGGCAGCTGTGATTGGAGAAGGCGAAATTGAGGTTGAAGCCATTCTAAACAAGGATTACAAGGAAACAATAACAGTTGAGGAAGCCTTAAAGCTTGCAATAAGCTCATTGGCAAAGATTCTTGACAAGGATTTCAGCATTGAAAGGATCGATGCAGCATACATAATGACCAAAGAGAAGAAATTCACAAAACTGGGCAAAGACAGAGTGGAAAGAATATTGAAAGACACAAAGAAAAAATAAAAAACAGGAATGAGCTAAAATGCCAGGAATTACTTTTGACAAGGAAAGATTCTCCATAAACATTGCGAGAATAAAGAAAGGTGGCAATGTTTTTGAAATTCCGATTGACGCTGATCTTGCAATGGAATTCAGGAAAGGCAGGGCAGCTGAAATAAGGGATGTCCTGAAATCAGAGCATGTCTTTTCTGATGCAAAAAAAGGATTAAGGGCAAGCGAGCATTTGATGCAGCAGGTTTTCGGCACATCTGATCCTTTAAAAGTTGCAGAAATAATCCTGAAAGAAGGTGAAATTCAGCTAACTTCAGAGCACAGGGAAAAGATGAGAGAAGAAAAAAAGAAAAGGATAATGGACATAATACACAGGAACGGCGTTGACCCGAGAACAGATGCGCCGCATCCTATGACAAGGATAGAAAACGCATTTGAGCAGGCAAAAATAAGAATAGATGAAATGAGATCTGCAGAAGAGCAGGTTGATGATATTTTGAAGCAGTTAAGGCCCATAATGCCGATAAGGTTTGAGATAAAAGAGATACAAATTCATATTCCCGCGATTCATGCTGCAAAATCATATTCTGTTGTAAAGCATTTCTCAAAAATGCTGAAAGAAGAGTGGATGAATGATGGATCATTGCTTGCTGTTGTTGAACTTCCTGGCGGCTTAGAGCAGGATTTCTATGATAAACTAAACACGGCAACGCACGGCGATGTAGAATGCAAGGTTATAAAAACAAAATGACAACAAAAGGTGAAAAATAAAATGAGTGAACTATTAGTTAAAGAAAAAGAAGTAGTTATTCCTGGAGAAGAATTAGCATCCGGAATGGACTATCTGCCGTCTTACGGAACATACAGGGACGGTGACAAGGTTTTGGCTGCAAAATTAGGCGCGGTAAATGTTGAAGGAAAAGTCATAAAGATATTTCCTTTGTCCGGCCAGTATATCCCAAGGAAATATGACACAATAATCGGCAAGGTTGTTGATGTTTTGATGAGCGGCTGGAGAATAGACACATTCTCGCCTTACACAGCAATGCTTCCTGTAAGGGATGGTGTGATGGGTTTTGTAAACAAAGGCGCTGATTTGACGCAGTATTTCAATCTTGACGATTATGTTGTTACAAAAATATTCAATGTAACGTCACAGAAGCTGGTTGATGTCACGATGAAAGGGCCCGGCCTGAGGAAGCTGAAAGGCGGCAGGATAATAAGGGTTAACTGCAACAAGGTGCCAAGAATAATCGGTAAAGGCGGCAGCATGATTGGCTTGGTAAAGCAGGCCACTAACTGCAGGATCATAGTCGGCCAGAACGGCCTAATATGGATTGACGGAGAGCCGAAAGACGAAGTTGATGCTGTAAGCTTTATCAAGAAAATAGAAAATGAAGCGCATACTTCCGGCTTGACAGAAAAGATGAAAGAATACCTTGAAAAAACAACAGGAAAAAAACTGGCAATCAACACTGAAAGCACTGAAGAGAAAGGTGAGCAAAATGAGTTATAAGAAAAGATTTGACGGAAGAAAATTTGATGAAACAAGGGAAATAGAAGCCAAGGCAGGCGTTATACCTAGAGCAGACGGATCTGCTTATTTCAGGATTGGAAAAACAATTGCTTATGCTGCTGTTTACGGCCCAAGAAATTTGTATCCTAAGTTTTTGCAGGATCCTGGAAAAGGAATCCTGAGATGCAAGTACAATATGATGCCGTTTTCAGGAGCAGGCGAGAGGGTAAGGCCTGGCGGATCAAGAAGATCGAAGGAAATTTCGATGGTTACGGAAAAGGCATTGCTGCCTGTTGTTGATCTGAGCGAGTTCCAGAATTCTGTTGTTGATATTTTCATAGAGCTGCCTCAGACAGATGCAGGAACAAGATGCGCAGGAATATGCGCTGCTTCAATTGCATTGGCAGATGCAGGAATTCCGATGAAAGACATGGTTGCTGCTATTTCTGTCGGCATAGTTGATGACCAGGTTCTTGTTGATCTTGATTATGAAGAGGAGGCTTATGAAGCCGGCCCGGTAGCTGATATTCCGGTTGCGTTCATCCACAGGACTGGAGAATTGACTTTGCTGCAGATGGACGGCGAAATATCCAAGGAAGACTTGAAGAAAGCGATTGAGATGGGAAAAAAGGCGTGCTTAATGATAAATGAAATACAGAAAAAAGCATTAAAAGACAAATATGGTGAGCAAAATGAATGAACAACTTAGAGAGCACATTATAAAATCACTGTCAGCAGGAATAAGGTTTGACGGAAGAAAGCCATTGGAATATAGAAATGTTTCAGTGGAGTATGGAGTTTCAAAAAACGCAGAAGGATCCAGCAGAGTAAAAATCGGTGAAACAGAAGTTATTGCTGGCGTTAAGCTGAGCATGGACAAGCCTTACTCAGATACGCCTGATGACGGCGTTATGAGTGTTAATGCTGAATTGCTGCCTTTGTCGAGTCCTGAATTTGAAAGCGGCCCGCCAAATGAGCAGTCAATTGAATTGGCGAGGGTTGTTGATCGCGGCATACGGGAATCAAAAGCAATTGACACAAAAAAACTTTGTGTTAAGAAAGGCGAGAAGGTATGGATGATAAGCGTTGATATTGTCACAATAAATGACTCAGGCAATCTGATTGATGCAGCAGCAATAGCGGCGCTTGCTGCATTGAAGGATACGAAATTTCCTGAAGTCAAAGATGACGCGGTTAATTACAAGAAACTGACAAATGAAAGACTGCCTATGAAAAAGGATCCTATGGCAGTAACAGTTTACAAGATCGGAGGGCATTTCATTGTTGACCCTGATCTTGACGAGGAAAAAGTCTTTGATGCAAGACTGACAGTAACAACAACGCCTGACGGAATAATCTCAGCTCTGCAGAAAGGAGGGGATCTGCCATTGACGATGGAAGATGTCGAGAAAATGGTGGAGATCGGGATTGAGAAGGCAAAGGAATTGAGGAAGATGCTTTAGGGATTTTTAATTTATTTTATTTTCTCAAGGATTATATCACTAATAGATAGTTACAAAACGAAAGATTTATAAAGATAATATCAATACTATATGATATGCTATTCATAAATAAAGCATTAGGAATTGGAGCATTAGTGCTGGCTTTGAGCGGTTGCAGTGATAGTTCAGACTCTAGAAAACCAGAACTAAACCGTCCAGTTTATTCTTCATATGGAATGGATATAGTAATGAATGGGAAATCCTCTCGGGAAGTGCTTTCAGATTGGCAAGTAGAAAGAGCAAGAGAATGGAATTCAAGAAACAATGAATTTATGAGATGTGATAGAAATAAAGACGGAATGCTAACTGGTGAAGAAGAAACTGAGTATCGCTCTTTACCTATATTCAATTATAGATTTAGATAAATCTTTTGCCTTCTACTATTTAGCCCGAATTCTGAATTAGACATAACTATGATTTAGCGATCCTACCAATAACAAATATAGCAAGTTAAAGTTCCACAATTTCAATGTTTAACCATTATTTCTTTTTCTTTGACCTTTTCATGCACATGGTGCTTTGTTGTTTCCCAATAGAACTCTCTGAACTTCCTGATCACCGGATTTGTTAAATTAAGCCTATACATTTTGGCTTTTCCAACTATTCTTGTTTTTATTATTACTCCCTCTTTTTCTAATTTTTCCCAGAAGAGTTTAAGTGTGGAGTAACCAATGCCCGAAAGATCTGCTATATCAGTCATACTGTAATCAAAGTCTTCATTAACCACTAAAAAGTCCAGCGCCCTCAATATAGGGGAATCTCCAAAAATCCTTAAAAATATTGTTTTGTCTTCCATTGTAAATATAATAAAGAGCAAGTCATATATAAATCTTTCTATTTTTAGCCGATATTGGCCATAAATATTAATTAAAACAATAAACCTTTTATATTTAAATTGTTAAAAATCAGGATATGGCAAGGAAATTAGCCAAAACTGACTATGAGAAGATAAAGAAGAATATCCTTAAGAAGCTATATTCTAACGAAGCATTTAGCAAGGGTCATTTATTGTGCGAAAGACTGATGTCAGGAATCCCTTCTCATTTGAAAGGGTCTGTAGAAGATGTTCTCAAAGACCTTATAAAAGAAGAACTGGTCTTATTTTATGGCAAAACAAAATATGGCGATGCCTATCAGTTAAATATTAAGAAATTAAAAGAGATCGAAGATTTATTGGGAATTGCTTAATTCAAAACCTTTATTAATTTAGCAGTAATTGCATCCTTATGGATTTTTTATTTGAACCGATATGGAAAGATTTCAATAAACTGCAGGAGAAAAGCAATGTAACCTGCGAGCACAGCATCAGAGTTGCTGATTATGCTATTCGCCTGGCTGACAAGCTGATTGATTGCATTCGTTCCAGTAATGCAGATGAACATCTTCTTAAATTATTTGGTGAATTGAACCTCGATGATGTGAAGTATAAAGTATACCAAGCTGCGCTCCATCATGATATCGGCAAGTTTAAGGCGCCCGACGAAATACTAAACAAAAACGGCAAACTTTCAAGGGAGGAATTTTATGTATTATGGCCTCACCCTTATCACGGCATGGAAATGCTGGTTGAAGAAGGTTGTGAGGACAGGGATATTTTAATCGGCGTTTACCTTTCTCACGAGAGGCTTAATGAAAAGAGCTATTTCAAAACAAAAGATAGCTATATTGGCCTTATCGCGAGAATTATAGGAGTAACAGATTCTTTTGACTCAAAGGCCAATCCCCACGTCAATGGAGAAGCGGCAAGAAGCGATAAACAGGCAGCTTTGGAATTAATACTGGACAATGGTTTAGATCGGCATATTGTCAGGAATTTTATTGAAATGGAAGGAATTCAAATCTCAATTTTCGATAGATTTAAAAACAAACTGGTTTTCCAAATATCAAGATGGCTGAATCAAAACAAGGATCTCAAGAACTGATAAAATACACAAGGTATGAAAAAGTAAGGATCATCGGAAGCAGGGCATTGCAGATCTCAATGGGTGCTCCATTCCTGATTAAGCTTTCGAAGGAAGATCTTGAGAGGCTGCATTATAACCCGATTGAGATTGCAAAGATTGAGTTTGAAAAAGACATTATTCCCATAACAGTCAAAAGGCCGATGCCCGGGACAAAATAATCAGGAAACTGCATACTTCTTCTCTATGTGCTCCCTGAATGCCGGGCCGGAGTTATAGGAACAGAATGGGTAGATCGCCTATTTAAAATCCGTAAAGTATAAATAGTAATTTCCATTTCCATACATACTAATGAGCATCATAAAAGACTCCATAACTAGATATCATTTAATGAAACATTTAGATGAAAAGCCAAGTGAAAAATCTGTTAATGATAGATTACTTGCTTTTATGAAGCATCATGGTCTACTTACAGAATCAATATTAAATGTTGTTGTTGAAGAATACCGTAATTCTTTGCCTATTTCAGATTCTGAATATGAAATTCCTTTTGTTCCAGAATACCATCACCATATTCTACTAAATGCTTTAGATTACTGTGCGAAAACAGGGAATAGAAAAGCCTCACGTTCTTTAGCGGAAGTTCTTTCTGATTCTGGATCTGCTACTGATGTAGCACGGATTGCTAGAAAATATGATGATTTTAAAATTGCTTCTGTAGCTGAAGATATGTCAAAATTGAGATGGGATATCGTAAAAGAAACTGCAAGATTACTTAAACAACAATTAGGCAGAATACCTTACAAAACTGAATCTGCATTGAATCATTATCAAACAGATCATCTTACTGTTCGTGCGATTTTGAGATAAATTAAATAGGCAACCCTTGCTTCTGTCAAGAACCACCCATCAGAGATGGGTGGAATGTTACCATCATTCACCGCATCAGGTGGTTCTTGAGCATGCTCAAAAATTTTCCAGAAGCGAAAAAGTCGGCTTTCAGCCACCAGTTAAAAACTGGTGGAAAATTTTTGACATTTTATTTCATTGCACTCTGTGCTTTATGTAGAAAACTCAACTCAAAAAATTTAATCTCTTCACTTGTTCGGCTTCGCCTCACAATGTTCCAAGTTAAATTGTTTTGGTTTTTGCTCACTAGGTCGTCGCATACGCTCCCCGCCTTGCCTAAAAACCCAAAAATTTATAAAATAGCGGCCTTTATATGCTCTGTGGGGTGATCCTATATGGTTAAAAAATTAAAGAAAAAGGCAGTAAAATCCGCAATAAAAGCTGTAAAAAAATACAAAAAGCCTGCTAAGAAAGCAGCAAAAGCTGTGAAAATGGTTCAGAAGGCTGTGAAGAAGATTGTTAAGAAAGCCGTTAAAAAATCAGGTGTTAAAGCTACAAAACTGGCAGCTGTAATCGAACAGCCGCAGGAGAAGGAAATCGGCGTTGTAACGCATTACTTTACAAACATCGGAGTTGCAGTGATCAAATTAAGCAATACGCTAAGAGTTGGCGACGAGATACACATAAAAGGCGCAACCTCTGACTTCAAGCAAAGAATTGACAGCATGCAGATAGAGCATGATCAGATAAAGGAAGCTAAAGCAGGGCAGAGCATTGGCTTGAAGGTTGCGGATCACGCAAGGGAAAAAGATATGGTTTATAAGGCTTAATCAAAAAACAGTTCTTTTATTTTTTTCTTATTTGTTATGCTCGTCCCTTTCAATGTTTCTTCCAAAGCATAATGCACGAACTCCGGAGTCAGAGGGCAGTAAAATTCAAGTTCGTGATTCCTGAATGCTTCGGCAGATCTTCCAATAAATTTCATAGGATGCACCAAAGCAGTGTCTTTCATGAACTGGTCTCTGATGCTGTGCGGCAAACATGTGATAATTAATTTATCGTCTCTTTGCTCTGTTTTTTTGTTTATTAAGCCTTCATAAGATGCACCCACGCCAAATGCAGCCAAAAAAGACTGCCTGTAAATAACATCCACTTTGTCCAGTTCATCATCATAAATCTTGTTTATCTTGCCAGCATCATTTTCCCGGCAAACTTTAACTATGCAGCTTCTGAAATTTTCACCTTTATTTTTATTGAATGTGAACTTATGGTAATCTATGAACTCATACATTGTTGCCCTTGATTCTTTCAAAAATTCAAACAATAAATAATACAATTTCTGTGTTGAATATGGGGCATTTAATTCCTTAAGGCCTTTTAGACCTTCTCTTTCTTTTTTGTTTATTGTGGGTAAATCAACAAAATGAATCAGCTCATGCCGTAATGACTTTGTTATATAAGACATACTTGCTCCATTAAGATAGAACATTGGGAAGAAGCGGCAGGTTAATTCATTGCCATGAAACTTCAATATAAGGTGGCGCTCTGTCGAATTTTTTTCATCGATAGTTGCAACATTCTCGACTTCATCTTCTATGGCCCTTGAAATTTCGAGTGTTATTTTGGCAGGAGATACCGACAAAGAAACACCATCGCCATTCAGCATCTTTAAAAATAATTCTGTGAAAATTCTTTCAACCTTGCTTTCAAAGCCGGCAAATGACGGCTTTTTTGAAAATATATTTTTATCTGCCCTGATTGCTTTCATCAGATTTCTGCTTTTCTTCAGGCACATGGGTTTTTTTCTGTGAGTATAAACATCTATCATCTCATCAACATCTTTTAAAAACTCTTTTTCTCCATATTCTTCAACATTAAATGCGAGAAATACACCAACATCTTTGCCGTTAAGTGCAATTTTGCGGATTAACTTGCCTTCGAGACCCCCCATAAGCTTGGGATTTCACAGAAATATAAAAAACTTTTGGTTGAAATTCAAATGCTGCCTATTTATAACGTGCCAATCTCTCAATAAGTTCGTTGCTTCTTTTCATTCCTTCAGGAATTCTGTCTTTAAAAAATTCCTTAGTGGCATTAAATTGCCGTTTATACCCTACAACATCGCCATGGCCAATTATCGAAGCCCATTCCCTGACAGCAGTATGGAATTCTAAATCATCTCCCCTTATTTTTTTATCGAATAATGCTGTTTGGAGTGATTCTTCAAGAATCTCAGGAGTTCTAAATAGGTATTCTGCAATTCCTAACCAGAGTTTGAAGACAGGCGTTTCGCACACTCTATTTTTGTAAGGATTTATCCCTAGTTGATACCACGCATCAACCATTGCCAAAAGGCTTAAGTGGGAATTTGGTTTTCTTTTTGGCTGGCTGCCTAAACCAAATTTTATCGTAACATTTGGCTCTTCAAATAATTCATCCAATAACAATGTTGAATCTTCATTTCCAAACACATAATCGCCTGCTTTTCTTATTCGGTCTCTGAACTGTTTTTCATCTTCTTGAATCATTAATTTAAACAATTCCGATTCTGATTTTGCATATTGGCTGATTTGTTCCTTTGCAAAAGGATTTAGAATTGCCAGCCCGGAGTATACGTGCGCCTTCCCGCCATAAATTCTCAGCATTAGCAAGATCTTTATGTTGTCAATTCTGTTAGTATAAGAAGGATCTTCCCAGGGATAAAAACCGGAATTTTTCCATGCTGTCCCCATGCTCTCAAATCCTACATGGGTGTTTGCTTGTGTATCTGCTGTAATTCTATCATGCTCTTGATAAGTTGGAATTTCTATAATTCTTGAACTTAATTTCCCGAAAGCTTCAATTGCTCTTTTATAAGCATCATCAGAACTTCTGTGCCTTATAACTGCTAAGCCCTGCCCATCAGGGCTAACTGAAGGGCCATGCAAAGAATGGCAAGTAACTATGTGTACATCTTTTGGCAAATATTTTTCAAAGGCTTCAATTTCAGGAGTTTTTACAGAAGTCTGGCCTGCAACTATTGCTCCTGTTTTTGTTGATGGGCCAGATTGCATTGCTGCTCTGCCAATATTTTCTGCTTCTACTGAGTAAAATATCAAATCGCTTCTTCTGGAAACAGCAATTCCGTCATCTAAAATATGAACACCGGTTCCCTGCAATTCCTGCTCTAATTGACTTCTTTTTTCAGGCAAATCGCAGCCATTAACCCTGTAACCCTGACTAGAATATTTACGGGCATATAATTTTCCCATATCACCCAAACCAATAATGCCAATTTCCATGGCAAAGAGGGACATCTGTGTATTTATAAATCTTTTTATTTTGTAACCATCGCAAAGTTAATAAATAAACCCAAATTAAGCTCGAATATCGCATTTTTCAGCAATATTTAAACAATGAAATTCCGCTCATTTTTAATGAGTGGAATGAATTGTGCTCAAAAACCACACAATTCGGGAATTTCAAGCGTCAAAAACCCGCTTGATGTGCATATCAACACAAACATGCCACCGTCTGTGATGGGTGGTTTTTGACAAAGCAACCATAACCTTTATAAATAAATCCGAAATACCTTTTAATGCATATTTAGCACATAGGAGGTTTTAAACATGGCAAAAGAAAAAACACACATAAACCTTGTATTTATCGGGCATGTAGATCATGGTAAATCAACAACTGTAGGCAGATTATTGTACGATTCAAAGCATATTGACGAAGCAACACTCAGAAAGCTTAAAGAAAGGGCAAAAGAAGTTGGAAAGCCTGGCTTTGAATTTGCATTCGTAATGGACAATCTTAAAGAGGAGCAGGAAAGGGGAGTTACAATTGACCTGAGCCATCAGAGATTTAACACGCCAAAATACTATTTCACAATAATTGACGCGCCTGGCCACAAAGACTTTATTAAAAACATGATTACAGGAGCAGCACAGGCAGATGCCGGCGTCTTAGTTGTAAGCGCCAACCCAGGAGACGGCGTTCAAGCACAGACAAAAGAGCACGTTTTCCTGGCAAGAACATTGGGTGTCAATCAGCTGATAATTTCTATTAACAAAATGGACATGGCAAAGTATGATGAAAAAAGATGGACCCAAGTCAAGGACGAAGTAAGCGCCTTGCTGAAAAGTGTAGGCTATGATCCTAGCAAAATACAGTTCCTTGCAACAGCAGCTTATCCTGGCGAAAATATTGTGAACAAGTCAGCAAATATGCCCTGGTATAAAGGACCGACATTAATGGAGTCAATTGATAATCTAAATCCTCCTGAAAAACCAACACAATTGCCATTAAGGCTTCCAGTTCAGGATGTTTACAACATCACAGGAATCGGAGTTGTGCCGGTTGGCAGAGTTGAAACAGGAATTATGAAAGTTGGCGATAAGGTTATATTCATGCCTGGCAGAGAAGGAAAAGGCGTGCAGGGAGAAGTAAAAACCATAGAAATGCACCATGAGCAGATGCAGCAGGCTGAGCCAGGAGACAATATCGGATTTAACGTCAGAGGCATTGGCAAGAATGATATTACAAGAGGCGATGTTCTTGGCCATGTTGACAGTCCGCCAACTGTTGTAACAGAGTTTACAGCGCAGATTGTTGTATTGAACCATCCGACTGTTGTAACAGTGGGCTACACGCCAGTGTTCCACATTCACACTTCGCAAACAGCATGCCAAATAATAGCTATAAAGAAAAAGCTTAACCCGGCAACTGGTGAGACATTGCAGGAAAATCCTGATTTTATCAAAAACGGAGATGCTGCAATTATACAAGTCAAGCCTGTTGTGCCGTTGGTTATTGAAAGGCAGAAAGACATTCCGCATATGTCAAGGTTTGCTGTGCGTGATTCAGGAGCAACAGTCGCTGCCGGCATGTGTATCGATCTGGTCAAAAAGGCCTAAAACTTTTTTCCCTTTAATTAGGGACATGGTGAACTGAAGCTCATCATGCGGCAAACGACTTCAGCAACAAAACAAGGAAACCAAAATGCAGAAAGCAAGAATAAAACTAGCAAGCACAAGCATAGAGCAGATAAATGAAGTGTGCAAAAGCATACAAGATATAGCTGAAAAAACTGGAGTCGATATGCGCGGCCCTATTCCTTTGCCTACTAAAAAGCTCAGATTAACCACCAGAAAAGGCCCTGATGGCGGCGGCACAGCAATGTGGGATCATTACGAGATGAGGATCCACAAAAGGCTGATTGATCTTGGCATTGACGAAAGAGCTTTAAGACTGGTTATGCGTGTTACTATTCCTGAAGGCCTCAACATTGAGATTGAGATGATTGATGTTTAATTCTGAAAATGAAATTAAAAACATTTAAAGAGCTCGAATACCATATAAAAAAGTTTGTAAATGCAGAAAAGTCAGAACAATTTGCCGAAAGGACAAAGAGATTTAATGAAGAACTGCTGCGCGTGTTTGAGTATTACAGCATACGTCCTTTGATTGATTTTGACAAGCTTAGAGAGAACTGCACCAGGGTTATTTTAGATGTTGATGACGGGAAAGCCAATTATTCGGTGCCTTTAATTCTGACAAATATTAGATTCCACATATTCAAAAAAGAAATGGTATATACAGGAGTACTGGGGATAGAAGATGTGTGCTGCGGCATATTGCCTGATGAAGAACCCCCGAAGAAGGAATTCAGGTCGTGGGATGTTGAAAGAATGCGCATCAACGGCTTTTCTTCTTATAATTAAACCTTATTAAAAAAAACAGGGCAGTTAAAAACATAACAATGTTCAGTATCTGCCCCATTGTCAGTCCAAAAGCAATAAACCCGAGCTGCTCATCAGGCATTCTGAAGAATTCAATAAAGAACCTTAAAACCGAGTACATGATCACAAAAAGCCAGAATAAGGATCCTGCTGGAAGCTTTTTTCCTTTTGTTTTCAGATCATAAACAAACCACAGCACAGAAAACATAAATAAATTTTTAATGGCCTCATAAATCTGCGACGGATGCCTGCAGCCTTCAAAGTTCTGGAATTTGACGCACCACGGAACATTTGTTATTCTCCCGATAAGTTCGCCATTGATGAAGTTTGCGATTCTGCCTAAAAACAAGCCAAGCGCAAGCGGAATAACTGCAATGTCTGCTATTTCGTAGAAGCTTATTTTTTTCTTTCTGCAGAATAAAAGGCCTGCAATTATTGCTCCGACTAATCCGCCGTGAAAGCTTAGGCCGCCATGCCATACAGCAGGAATCATCAATGGGTTATTGATGAAATAAACAGGATCGTAAAAAACAACGTAAAAAACCCTTGCCCCTATTACTGTTCCGATAAGAAGGTAAAAGACGAAATCAGCAACGTCATCTTTGGTTAATTTTAATTTTCCTTTTTTTGCAAGATGATAGATCATGAAATAAGCGATTACAAAGCCGAGCGCATAGATGATGCCGTAATACCTTATCTCAAGGCTGCCGAGCCTGAAAAGAACAGGATCAATGCTGTTGTAAAACATTACACGCCTCTGTTTTTGCTTTTAACTATGAGATAGAAATAAACCCTGTTGAATGCGTTTATTAGGTAAAAGATAACTATTGTAACTATTGAGAATGCTGCATTGTAAATTGTATTGTAGGACATCGGAACAGGCTTTGAGAAAAGCGTGTATTTCATGATAAGGCCTATTATTGCATAAATTATGAAGTAAGCTAATAAAAATAAAACCGAGCCCAAAAACACAGGAATATAAGATGGAATTTTCTTGAATGTAAAACTAAGGGCGGCAGAAACAGGATTTTTCCCGCTTGCAAAATAAGAATGGCATATGTTCAGGAAAGAATAAGCGAAAAATAGGAATAAGATCAGCGCAATCCTTAAGACAAGCTTCTGGTAGCTTTCAACGATTAGAAAAGGAATAATTGCGGAAAGAATGAAAAATATAGCGCCAAAAACAAAAAAGATGATTATGTTGATGAGATAAAATTTTCCAAATCTGCCAAAATTCAGGTCAGATTTTTCAAACATTGATTTTATAAAATGCAGAATGGAATATTTGAAAAATGAATAAAGCGCAGCGAAGATTAAAAAATAGAGCAGCATATATGCCAAGGCGTAAATCGGAAGTATGATCCTGCCTTCGGAAAAAACACCCACAATCTTGTTTGCGGAATAGATGCTCAGCAAAAACATCGCGTCAAAAAGGAGCATGTAAAAAAACAAAGAGGGCGCTGGCTTTATTTTTCTGAATACCTCTAAAAACAGCGTTTTCTTTATTGAAAATTTCACAGGTTTAATACCTCGCACTTTAGTGTGAAATTTTTCAATCCCGAAAACCGCATGGCAGATACCTCTGGCTTTACCCTGAGGATTAATGCGGTTTTCGTTATTTTGACTAAAAAACCACCCTTTTTCATATAAAAATGGCTGAAAATAGAAGTATTTAAATATTTCCTTTATTATTATTGCGCCATGCTGACTGAAATAATCTTTATAGTGCTGTCATACCTGATAGGAGCTGTATCGCCAAGCTACTTTGCAGCAAAAACATTTGCAGGCATTGATATAAGGAGATACGGCAATAAGACAGCAGGCGCTTTGAATACGTATGATGTGATTGGCTTGATGCCTGCCATCACTGTCGCCATCCTTGATGCTGGAAAAGCTTTTTTTGTGGTAATTCTTTCAATTTACCTTGGCTTCAACATCTATTACATTTTTTTAATAGGGCTTGCAGCGATAGCCGGCAATATCTTTCCATTTTATCTTGATTTTGAAGGCGGCCATGGCCTCGCAACAACAGCCGGAGTTGTGCTGGCATCATTGCTTTTGTTTGGAAAAGAAAGGGCTTCATATGTTGCGATACTTATTGCAGCATTCATTCTTTTATACATCATAACAAGAAATGTTATAAAGAGGGTAAAGGGTTAGCGGGGCTGAATTTGACACTCTATCAGCAAAAATTTTATAAATGCCTTGCTCTAGAATATGATTATAGACATAAATAAGTTAAAAGAGGATCAGATAAGGCTTTCTAAAAAGATTGTTCTGAAAGATGAATTCGAGAAAATAGAGAAAATCGCGGGCTGCGATATAGCGCAGAAAGGCAATGAGCTGGTTGCAGCGATTGTTGTATGCGATTATAAAACATTGAATGTGCTGGAAAAGCAATATACAATAACATCTGCAAAAATACCTTACATCCCTGAATTTCTGGGCTTCAGGGAATGCCCTGCTCTGATTGAGTGCTACAGCAAATTAACAGCTGAGCCGGATATTCTGATTTTTGACGGCAACGGGATTTTACATCCCAGAAGATTCGGTGCAGCATCGCAGCTTGGCCTTTCAATAGACAAGCCGGCAATAGGAGTTGCCAAATCCCTGCTCTGCGGCGAAGTAAAGGGCAATGAAGTTTTTCTCAATGATGAAAAAGTTGGATTTGAATTAAAAACAAAGGAATTCTCAAAGCCGCTTTATGTGAGTCCCGGTCATAGAATAACATTGAAAACATCTGTTGAGATCGTAAAGAATCTTATCAGGCCGCCGCACAAGCTTCCGGAGCCATTGCATCTTGCTCATAGATATGCTGAGGAGATGAAAGAAAAGAATGAATAGAATTTAGTGCGATAGCAGAAATTCATTCGCCTTTTTCAAAATTTCTTTGGAATTTTTAAAAGTGACGCGTTTTGATGCATCTTCATAATTCAGCCATTCATAGCCAATATGCTCGAAAGAGATCTTTACCTCTTTTTGTTCTGTTTCAGCAAGATAGAAAACAACCTCTTTGGAGATCAGTTTGCCTTCTCTTCTGTAAAAATACTTTATTCGTTCCTTAAAGCCCTCTGCAAAACTTATTTCTGCTATGCCGGTTTCTTCCTTTATTTCCCTTGTTATGGTTTCTTTTTCCTGTTCGCCTTTTTCTATATTGCCTTTTGGAAAGTCCCAGTGGCCTGCCCCATAATGCAATAGAAGATATTTTATTTCTTTATCTTTTCTGAAAACTACAGCTCCGGCAGATGTTTCATCAGGCATTTTTCACTTTATTTATTTTATTAATAATCAAACAAATGAATACTCTTACCCAGCTTAAGGCAGGAAGGAACAGTAAAAACCCTAAAACAACCATAAGAGCATAATTTATTTGCTGGGCGAAAAGAAGAATGTAATTTATTATTAAGAATACAATGGCAACGATAACATACACAGGAACAAAGATTAAAAATTTTTTAAAACCTGATGCAAATGAGCGCTTAATTACTCCTTTCTTTACGGGCAATGCATAGCTTATGAAGGCAAAATAAGCGATTATAACTGCAATTATCAACGCAATAACTCCGGTATCCTGCTTTTTCCCGCTTAATAGTATGAGTATTCCTATCATTCTTTCAAAAAACATTCCCAGGTAAAGAAGAGCAAGCCACAAAATGTTTATTTTGAAAAAAGATTTCATGAACTCGCTAACCCTGAATTTGCTTCCTGTAAGGTTTCTGGCAATTCTCCAGTTCAAGCCCTGGAATACGCAATAAACCAAATAAATAAAAATCATCAATGCAAAAAACAAAAGCAGTATTGACTTTAAGCCCTGGCCGAATCCCTGCTGCAGCATCATTGCCTGGAACAGATTTTTTCCTTCTGCAATGAGCTGGTTGACTGAATCTTTGTTGCTGCTGGCGATCTGCAGCAGAATGTTGGACTTGTCTGTTATTACGTTGAATATGGCGAGCGAAACAACGCCGTAAATGGCGAAGAACAATAGGTCGAAAATAACTGAAAATACTACGTATTTAGGATTATTCTTCAGAATGTAAAATGACTTTAAAAACTGGTTTTTGAGTATAGTTAAGTCCATCATTAGCAATCAGGATGCTTTCTTATTTAAAGGTTTTTATTTTTAAAATAACTAAAACAAGCAAAAATCTTATAAATAAAGTGAAATCTTTAGCTCTTATGCCGCGATGGCACAATCTGGTAATGCGCAGGACTGGAACATTTTCGAGAGATTCTGTTCCCGCAAGGGTTTCCCGGTTCAAATCCGGGTCGCGGCGTATGCCCCCATAGTGTAGTTCGGCCAAGCATATGGGCTTCTCGAGCCCGAGACACGGGTTCGAATCCCGTTGGGGGCATTCCTTCTTCAACTATAATGTCCTCACCTTTGGCCATGATTTGTGCCAAAAGATTTTATACTTCATTTCTCAGGAGGAATAAAATGGCATACGACATACATAACTACGACCGAGAATTGGAAAAGGGAAGAGATGCTGTCAAGAAGGCAGCTATATCTGAAAGGAACAAAGAGATTATTTTTGAGTTTGAAAAATATCTTATAGTAAGAAACATCAGTAAAGCGAGAATCATAAAATACCTTGGAGAATTGAGAAGAACAGCAATTAAACTTGGTAAAGATCTTGATAAAGCCAACAAGCAAGACATAATTGATTTAGTGTGCGATATGCAACAAGGAGGCTACACAGAATGGACGAAAAAAACTAATAAGGCTGTTTTGAAAAGATTCTATAAATGGCTTAAAGGCGGTGATAAGCGGTATCCTGAGGAAGTAGAATGGATAGACACCCATATGCCAAGAAGCAAAAGAACATTGCCTAAGACAGAGGATTTGCTGACACAAGAAGACATATCAAAGTTGATTGGGGCAGCCAATAACCTTAGAGATAGGGCTCTTATAGCCATGCTTTGGGAGAGTGGCGGAAGAATAGGCGAAATTGGAAATCAGGAAGTAGGAGGCATTAGTTTTGATAAATATGGTGGAGTTGTTACATTGAATGGCAAGACAGGTCCAAGAGCTGTTAGACTTATCAATTCTGCTTCTTATCTTGCTAACTGGCTCAGCATCCATCCTAAAAGGGAAGACAAACACGCACCATTATGGGTGAGTATAGGGAATAATAATCGTAACAGATTTATAAGTTATGGCATGGTATTGCAGATGTTGAAGAAATTGTTTGAAAAGACTGGGATAAAGAAGAGGTTTAATCCTCATATTTTCCGTCATAGCAGGGCAACCTTCTTGGCAAATCATTTGACAGAATTCCAGATGAACCAGTATTTTGGCTGGGTGCAAGGGTCTGACATGCCCTCTACTTACGTGCATCTTTCTGGCAAGGAAACTGAAAATGCACTGCTGAGACTTAATGGAATTGAAGTGCCTGAGAACAGAGAGGAACAAACACAAAAACCAAGAATCTGCAAAAGATGTGACACAATTAATCCTGCTTTGAATAAGTTCTGTTGCAGATGCGGTGCTGTGCTTGATGTAAAGACTGCTATGGAGATGGAAACTGAGTTTAAGGAACAAATAGACGCCAGGAGCAAATCTGATAATATTATGAACAATCTTGTAAAAGACCCTGAATTTCAGGAATTTCTGGCTAGGAAATTGGAGCAATATAGAAGAGATACGAATGGTTTGTCTAATGTCACCTAAATTGTTTATGCAAATATAACTTTTAGAATATTGAAGAGAGAAGTTCGGTCTATTATAATTATGTAGTATTGACACTATCAGAGGTATCCCAGAAATCAGAACGTTCATCAGAATTACCATCGTTTTCAGACGAGAACCCTTTAATCAGATTAGTTAGTTATAAAAAAGACAAAGTTCAATACATCCAATTTTAAATTTGACTTTGATAATAGGGTGTGGTATAAGTAAGGTGTAATGGATAAAAAGCAATGTCCTGCCTGTAAAGAAGTGGAACAACAACAGCTTTCCTACAAGAAATATATTGTTCTGGTACGGGCCAACAATGATTTCATATCGATTCGAGATACGCGTTATCCCCTCGGTTCCCTTCCGCCATCCGGGGAAGGGCGTTTCCACCGTCAGGGCCAACTGGCCTACTATGCTGCCAGTGGCGATGTTACCGCGCGTGCTGAAGTCTACCGCGACCCCGCAGCACAAATAAAGCCTCCATACGCACCATTCCAGATTCCAGCAGGGGATTATAACCTATTAGATTTTCGCCAGTACCTCGTAGACCATCCGAATAGTTGCCGCCAGTTCTTTTCGGATAGCGGGGATAGAGGTTGGTCAAATTGCCAGGTCTTACGCGACGAACTTGAGGTTGTCGGGTGCAGCGGAACCATCTATAGCAGTGTCGCAAATCCCGGTGGCATCAATATTGCCGTTTGGCCGCTGGATGGAACTCCGCTCACAGAATCGTTTTTCCACAAGAAAACGGATTAACAAATAGATAGATAGGATCAAGCGTCAGCCAACGCGATTGTCGGGAAAGCATAAATATGCTAAAAATGACAGGCAGCACGAAGATTTTATAGACGAGAAATAATTTTGATA
The DNA here is from genome assembly GCA_030651135.1 of Candidatus Woesearchaeota archaeon. Classification (NCBI taxonomy): domain Archaea; kingdom Nanobdellati; phylum Candidatus Woesearchaeota; species Candidatus Woesearchaeota archaeon. Next base: position 2,389 of record JAUSCS010000013.1, on the reverse strand, counting down.
GTTTCTGAAAATGTAGTATTTTGGGGTTTTTCAACAGTCTCAACAGACACACTATGTAGGGGATAAGGTCTGATATGGGATCGGATGAACAGGTCAAGGAAGTATTTGCCCAATTTGGTAGGGCGTATTACCTTAGCGAATGTTTGCATCGAGGTCTTTGTTTATGTTATGCGTCTGCCCCGTTTAAGGACAAAAAACATGTAACACGTCCTTATTACGAAGAACGCTTAGCATATGCATTTTCTTTGACTCTTGGGCAAATTATAAAAAACTTAGAAGAAATTCTTCCGAAAGAACTATATTTGGCTATTGAAAACTCAAGTGAAAAGCGGAATTATTTGGCCCATAAATTTTGGTATGAACGTTGTCATTTGTTTTTTACCTCGGCTGGGGTAGATGAGTTATTAGGGGAATTGAATAGTCTTTCAGATTTATTTGAAAAGTTAGATGAAAATATAGTAGAATATTATAAGCCTGTTATGGAAATATTAGGTGTGGATGAAACTATAATTGATAACGCTTTTAAAAACATTATTTCTGGGGCCAAGGACGAGCCATTACCAATTAGTAGAAATATTCGTAAATTTGAAAAGATTGTAAATTCCTGGGAAGTTCCAGTGGCTGACAAAGGTAAAAGTATAGTTTTCCAAACAGATGATGGCTTATTATTGCAATTGTGCGCCGATGGCCTAGGGTGGTCTTGTTATAAAAAACCAGACAATGATTGGTTGATTCTGGAAAAGGTACAAAAGCATTTGCCTGCAAATGTGGAAACGCGGCCTAAAAAAGAAAACCCATGGGATTATGAAATGAAATTTTCTACTGGTATATGTATTTGGGTGAAATATGGTTCTAAGGACAAGACGTTTAGATGGGGAATACGATTAAAAAAAGCTTAGGTGTTTAATAACTACCGCTTGTAGTAGACGGCTGCCAGGTTTCTAACTGAGGCCCCGCCGCTGAAGTGGAGCGTTGACTCCTAAGCCCACGCGGGACTATTGGAATAGGCAAACAGTTGCCTAATATCTGTTATGAGAGAAAAAATAGATTGCCTAATATTTCACAAAATCTAAGCTCGAACACATTATTTCACTTCACTAATTCATTTGAGAAATTATCAAATATTTTAAAAAATGGGTTCAAAATATCCTATGTTGCAGAAAACCTACCCATGAAAGATTCTTTCTATATTGCCCCAATGGTTTGTTTTTGCGATATCCCTTTAGGCGGAGTAAAAGTTCATCTACAACGATATGGTGATTATGGAATCGGTATCCACAAAAATTTCTGCGAGAGCAAGAATATAAATCCCGTTTTCTACATTCATAGTCATAGTGCATTCAATTTTATATTACCAAAACCTCTTGTGAAATTCGCTTCAGTTATACCATATGTTAAAAGATACCGAGGGGAAGACCTAAAAAGAAAAGATGAAGTTAGATTTTACAATGAGCGTGAATGGCGTTATGTTGAGAAAGATGAAGTTAGAATGTTAAGGGAGAATAGAGATTCTGTGAAAAATATTTGCTTTGTTCTAAACCAAAAATATAATAAATATTTAAGATTTGCATTAAATGCGATTGAATATATCATTGTCGGACGTAAAGTTGAGCTTATTCAAATGGTTAATTTTATAGAAAAAAGCATAGAGGCAAACGAACAAGAGAAGAAAATATTGTATACGAAAATTATTTATGCAACTAGAATAAAAAATGATTTTTAATAAAGCTCATAAAAACTTACTGCAGCGAACTGGGCGGCGTAGCTGACTAGTCGCTGAGCTCGGACATTAGCCCACCACTGATACTAATCTCTCAAAATTCTACTATTCTTTGCTGCTTTTTCCTTCTCAATCTTCTCACATATCTCATTCAGTACTCTAATCCATTCCGGTATCTTAGGTTTAACAGTTTCGGTCATTTTGCCTCGCTCATTATCTTATCATAGAGTTTGTTAAATTTATCTATAAAGAAAGTGTTATGATTTAATGCCAATGTCCTGATAAAGCCTGATAAGGTAGTGTAACCATTAGCTTGAGCATTAAGTTCTATCTGTTGCTTCTGGTCTTTTGTTACTACAAATTTAATTACATGATTTTTATTCATTTCTATAAAGTAGTAACATGTTCCTTAAATAGTTTGCTATCGTTTTATTCGGATTTTAAAGTATACTCAGAATTTGGAAACCGATACATTTATATGAAAAGATATTAAACTGATGCAACGATGAAACTCTCTTATTACTCATACGCAGGCTATGGTTTTCTTGTTGCTACTATATTTGGTATAAGCCGGTATGGGTTAAGTGATTATAGGGTTATGGGCTTGTTTATTTTAACGTTTTGCTTATTGATGGTAGATATAATAAGGTATTATAGAAAAAATAGTAA
>JAUSCS010000012.1 GCA_030651135.1 Candidatus Woesearchaeota archaeon | reverse complement strand
CGCCAGTGGCGGACTTTGTCTTGCGCCAAAGCGCAGACTTTGTCTCGCCATAGGCGGACCTGAGATGCTCTTTAGGCGAGCATCATTCTTATGAGACTTTTGTTGTATCGGCGACAATGCCGGCGAACGACGGCGCTCATGGGTGCCTTGGGCGAAGATACGATGACTTGATAGCTTGGTGGCTGTTTTGCCAGTTCCACAATTGGGTTTTTGTTGGTGGCTCCAGCGATAGCCTGCGTGTTTTGCCTCATTAATCCCAACACATTCTTTGTTCGATCGTTCATCGCTTTTCTCCCAAGAATTGTTGTCCAATCCAATCGGACTCCTTCTTTCAAGCCATCTCCGAGATGACCTGAAAAAAAGAGGGGAATTATGATGCCTATTCCCCAGAGGCCTTTGTTTTGCTATGGATTTACCACCACAAAAGGATTTTTGATTTTGATCTGTTTCTTTTCGATTTTTTCAATTTCCTCTTGGATTTCCTCGGGGATTTTTACAATCACAAATCGCCAAGGAATTCTTCCATCGGAATAAACTGCGATGATGTTTTGTTCAAATGGATTTTCGATTTCGCGGTAAACAAACGCAAATCGTTCGCTTTCTTTCATTCGGCTGTAAGTACCATTAGGAAGATCGTCGCAGGAGATTGGATAGCCGTTGATATGCGGCTTATCAGCAGTCTTGACCTGCGAAATTTGGGTTTTGACAGCGTTATCAAAGACGGTCAGTTCGTTCAGCTCCTTTTCGGCAAGAAACCAAAAATTATTTGTTCCCGCCAGCAGTGCAAGTCCAATAAAGACCAAATGCACATTTCTGCCAGAGCTTTTGATGTTGTGTGCTCCTTTAAAAATCAATATCGCCCCAGAGAGAAAGCACACGCCACTTACAAAACTGATGTACAGAGCCATTGTGTCGTCCTTTCAATTTAGAGAAACCAACCGTGGTCAATCCGTTTCCATATCAATGGAAAATGGCAATTTTTAAGGTTCAACTCACTGCTCTTTTGTATCATATACATGAAACTATGTCAATCATTTAGATGTTTTAATAAAAAAGCGGGCTTATGGGAAGCCCGCATGAGACAAGGCGATGGTCGCGATGGTCCATAAAATAAGAACTACGGCAATTGTGCCAGCTGTTTTGGGAAACCGGCGACAAAAAGCAATAATCCCACTCAACGTAAGATCTACAAGGCCTTGCAGAATTCTGCTCAACATTCGCAAAAATTTCTGCAGAGTATTTCGAATCATGTTCTGTATGTTTCGAAATAACCACCGGTAAGGTCGACTGGCAAACTGCCATGGGTTATTAGTCACTCCGCCGATCATCAGTAGTATGCCAAAGATTCCTATGGCAATCGTCAAAACATCAGAAATAACTTCGTCCATTGTCCGCTCCTTTTTAAAGTTCTGTTCCTTTTTCAGAACACCATAAAGTATGATGGCCTGAATAAAAGAGGGGAAATTGTAAGGTTCAACTATACCTTAATTGTATCATATATATAAGACTATGTCAAGTGTTTCGGTATCTCTTTCTAATGCCTAACAATCAATGGGAATTATGTATAACTAAACACTAAAATGTAATAAGTGGATATTCACTATTGACACAGCAATTGGTTTTGGTAGAATTATAACTGAAGCAGTCAAAAGTCATTTTGATTTATTTAGTTAGTAGTTTTGCCAGCAGAGTATCGTCAATCAAAATAAAGAGCTTCTCATTTTGAGAGTCGGGCATCAAGAGCAAAAAACTTTTGATGCTTCAAAACAAAGTTGGTAAATAACTAAAAACTATTTATCTCTTGGTGTCCGACCTTCAAAGTGAGATTTTTTTTACAAAAAAACACCCCCGAAGCAGGGAGTATTATAGCGTTATTCTTTCTGGTTGAGTCTCAAAAAAACGGATAGGTTCGGTGAGATGTAAGCCGAAATACAAACCTATAAGTGTCTTTAGCTAAAGACTTCAACAAGCAATTGCTACGGAAGAAAGCGAGATAGTGCTTCCTGCTTCAGGGGTATCATTCTTTTATCTTATTTCCAAAAAGACTCTATGTCAATAGCGGGTGTTTAGTGTTATCAGGTACTTGACAACACCTCTTGAATAGATTAAGATGGATATAGATAAACAAATAACACAATTATGAAAACAACAATTTTTAAGAACGAAAAATCAGCAGAAAGGTTTTTCGCAAAACAACGCTGGGGCAAAGAGCCATTATGCCCTTATTGCAAAGGATTAAAGATATACAAAGTATCTGGTAATCAGCCCTACAAATGTGGGGACTGCAATAAAAAGTTTACTATAAAGACAGGCACAATTATGGAGGGTTCACATATCCCAGTAAACACTTGGCTTTTATGTATGTATCTTATGGGAACGGCTAAAAAAGGGGTGTCCTCTCTTGAAATGGCAGAGCTTCTAAAAGTCCAGCAAAGGACAGCGTGGTTTATGGCTCAAAGAATTAGAGAAGCGTGTTATGAATACGGAAAGTTAAAGGGTGAGGTTGAAATAGACGAAACTTATATTGGTGGCAAAGAAAAGAATAAGCACTATAATAAAAGAAATAAAAACGGCAGGGGTGCGGTCAATAAGATTGCCGTTGTCGGTATGAAAGAACGAAATGGCAGAGTGGTCGGCAAAGTCGTAGATACTACTGGCAGATACGAAATTCATAAAATCATAGAAGCTAACATTTCAAAAAAGTCCCAGCTTTTTACTGATGATTACAGCTCATATAAAGGTATTAGCAAAAAGGGATACGGACACGAAGTAGTCAATCACTCAAAAGGCGAATACATTAAAGGCAATGCAGGAACTAACAGCATTGAAAGTGTATGGGCTACTTTCAAGCGTGGAGTATATGGCACTTACCACCATTTGAGTAAAAAGCATTTGCAAAGGTATGTTAATGAGTTTGCTTTCAGATTATCAAATGGCAGTTCAATGGATTTTGTAGAGGCAGTTTGCAAAAATAAGCAACAGGGGTTAAAATATAGAAAACTAACAAGAAACTATGCGAAAACAAATTATAGAGCCACTAAACCTGCCGTTCGCAGAAGTGGTAAAAAGGGTAGCCAAATATACACGGCAAAAATCCAGTTTGCTCACACAGTTGCAGTTGCCTAAAAAGAAAAAGAAGAAAAGATAAAGATACCTTGTTGACAGGTGTCTTTTTTGTTAAGATTAGGTAATGTATAGAGTAGATAGAAACAATTTTTATAAAGAACAAAAAAAGGCAACTATTTTTACTCCTGATTATGTGAGTGAGTTTTTGTTTAATTTAGTTAGTCCTCATATTAAAAAAAATGGATTGATTGTTGACCCTTGCGTGGGTCAAGGTTCTTTATTAAAACCTTTTAAGAAAAATGGCTACAAGGTTTTAGGGATAGATATTGAAAATCAAGGTTTTCCAAAAACAAAAGTTAAAAACTATTTAGAAATTAAAAAAGACGAAATAAAAGGCAAGATTTCACTCGTAATTATGAATCCGCCATTCAATATTGATGGCAAGACAAAACAATATATCAAAGAAAATTACGGAGGTAGACCACTATTGCCAGAAGTATGGTTTGCAAAAGCAGTAGAGTTATTCGGACACGAAACTCCTATCGTAATGTTTACGCCTTATGGTTTCAGATTAAATCAATCAGACACAAGCAAAAGGTGGTTAAAGTTTATAAATAATGAGTATCCTGAAATAACAACGATTGTGTCGCTTCCAAAAGATGTGTTTGAAAATATCCTTTTTCATAGTGAGATTTTAATGTTTAATATACCTAAATTGAAAGGTCATTATTTTGTAGAAAGTAAATATGGCAACCAGCAAACAACTACGGGAAAACTCAAAACAGCACACGCCTAAAAACCTACAATCAAAGCAAGACGACAAAAATGTCGCACTGGCTATGGATAAGGTTGTTGCCTATCTCTATGAGAGATTAGGATTGACCGATAAGGGCTACGAACTTGATTATGTAAAAACTATCAAGTTAAGCGAACTGATAGCCATTATAAAATCTTACGAAAAAAGGTTTGAGTTTTCTAATCTTACAAAAGAGGATTCTTATATTAAGCCAGATGGCGGGATACTGCTTTTGAAGTCAAAAGAAAATAAAGATTTTAAGCGTATTGTGTTAGCAGTAGAAATGAAAAAACAAGGCACGAATGACTTGCGAGAAAAAGAAGGTAAACAGAAACAGGCACAGGGAAACGCCATTGAAAGATTGGGTAAAAACTTAATTGGTATCCGCTCAACTTTGCAATACGAGAAAATCACCCCTTTTATTTGTTTCGGTTGGGGTGTGGATTTCAGCCCCGACTCTTCAATTCTTGACCGAATTATTACAATGAATGAATTTTTTCCCTTGAATACGACTTATGTTTTTAAGAGAGAGGGCTTTTCACCAGTATCAATGTATTTTAGAGAAAAAAACTGGGAGGTAAATGAACTATACGAAATAATGAAAGAGGTAGCAGAAACAAGTATCCGAAATTATATTTTCTAATTTAGTGTTAAGATATACATAATTCCCCAATCAATATAATTGACTAATTTAAATTATCTGTTATAATTTGGATAGCACCTTTTCAAAAATGTCTTTTCTATGGAGAGAGAAAATGAAAACTTACACAACCGGCAAAGCTGCCAAAATTTGCGGGCTATCAATTAAAACAATCAGAAGATTATTTGACCAAGACCAAATAAATGGACACCAGGTTCAAAGCAGTTGTCAACGACGCACCGATAGGCGTATACCAGTAGATAGTCTGATTAAATTTATGAGACAACATAATATATCAATGGACAATCTTGTCGATGACAATATTGCCCAGAGAGAAATTTTGTACCATCAAATGGCAGATTTGAGAGCTTTGCTAGTAAAATCAAAAAAACGAAGCGGAGTCTTTTTTGGATTTAAGGGTTTGGCAGATTCTCTGTTGGAAGTTGTTAATAATCTGGATCCACTCGATAATACTTTTGGAATCAGCGAAGATAAAAAACGGGCAGTAATTTTAAAAAGAATGGCCGAAATCATAGAAAAGCATATCAAACTGCGTCATATTATAGCAGTTTCAAAAATC
>JAUSCS010000011.1 GCA_030651135.1 Candidatus Woesearchaeota archaeon | reverse complement strand
AAATGAAAAAAGCTTTCCGAAGAAAGCTTTGTGATGATTTGTTTTGGTGGGTTTGGTTATTTATTTGGGTGGTGGGGTGGATTCAGTTTTGAAGGTGCTTTGTTGTTTTTTTGCTAATTAGATTAGCAATTTTTTTGAGATGACCGGCTAATTAAAGCTGATCCACTTTCAGTATACTATGGTATAGAACTTCGTCAACAGGCAAACCTGTGGATAACTTTCGTTTTAATTTTTGTTCTTTCTTTTTAATCTATCTCCATAACTTGATGGACATATTAATCCACTTGAAACGACATCTTTCTGGGATACAGACAAAACAGGCCAATACTATTCTTCCATTTACATGTTCAATAGATTGGTCTGCTATTGCTCCGCAAAAATCACACCTTGGCGTTTCGCCTTCTTTCAACCTGTAGTTTCTGCCTTTGTTTTTTTCTGGCCCACCATGACCTCTAAAACTAAAACCAGTAGCGGCCACCATTTAATGGTCCTCCAAAAAAGGGGGTTACTTTTAAATGAACTTCTTTTTAATTTACAATCCTAAAAATGTTTTTATAATACTTACTGGTATTGCTGAAACTCTACCATCTTGGTCAATATAATTTAATCCTAACAATTCGCCTGAAATATTAAATAACGGACTTCCCAAAACAACAGATTTTTCAGAAATGTTTGTTTTTATAGCGTTTTCATTAAAACTTCTTATTATCCCCTCGTTAGCAAGCCAGTCATCAGTTTTTATTGAAGAAACTGATGTTAAAAATACTCTTTGCCCTAATTTTATTTTATTGAAATCAGCAAAACCTACTGTCGGTAGATTATTTTTATCAATTTTAACTAAAATTAAATTTTTTTTGTAATCGGATTTTTGAATTTTAAAGTCTACTTTTTCACCGTTGATAAAAATATTAAATTTACTTCCCGCTGGAATTAAATTTGCAGAAATAACAATTAGTCCGTCAGAAGTAGTAATTAACCCTGAACCTATATAACTGCTTCCGGCCAAAGTGGTTACTTGTATTGCCACAGTAGATTTTAAAACCCGTTCAATAGCTGATTCCAAGGCAGTATTTTCTTGTATATAAATTTGCTCTTTTGAATTTATAATTATCTTGCCTGATTTAAAATCTTTAACGAATTGAAAATTTTCAAAATAAGTATTTGTAAGCAAATAAGGCAAAACAAACATATTAAAAATCAGGGCGCCCAATGCCCCTAATAATAAAACACCGACAACTATTAATATAGTTTTTAATTTTATCATCTGGCTGTTTTTTCTAATTTTTGATTCTCTCTTATCCTTGAGAGAATTTTTGGCGTATCAAATATAATTTTTCCGTTTTCTGCGTCAATTAGAACTCTACTGCCTTCTCTTATTTCGTTGACAACTATTTTAACAGACAACGGGTCTAAAATTAATCTTTGAATCACTCTCTTTAACGGCCTTGCGCCCAAATTTGGATCAAATCCCTCTTTCACCAATAATTCTTTTGCTTTTTCAGAAATTACTATTTTTATTTCTTTTGCCTTTAATCTTTTTTCAACTTTTGCCAATTCTAAGTCAACAATTTTTTTAATTTCTTCTTTTCTTAAATAATTGAAGATTACAATCTCGTCAATTCTATTTAAAAACTCCGGCCTAAACTGGTCTTTTAAGGAATTCATTATTTTATCTTTCATTGACTCTCTCTCGGCAACATCTTCTTTGGTGTTAAAACCGATTGAAGACATTTTGTTAATATAGTCAGAACCAACATTAGAAGTCATTATTATAATTGTATTTTTAAAAGATACCATTCTGCCCTTAGAGTCCGTAAGTCTGCCGTCTTCAAAAATTTGGAGCAAAATATTAAACACTTCAGGATGCGCTTTTTCAATCTCATCTAATAAAATTACTGCATATGGCCTTCTTCTGACTTTTTCGGTAAGCTGTCCGGCTTCTTCATAGCCAACATATCCTGGAGGAGAACCAATAATTTTGGAAACTGTGTGGCGTTCCATATATTCTGACATATCTAGTCTTATCATGGCTTTTTCGTCGTCAAACAAAAATTCGGCCAAAGCTTTGGCAGTTTCGGTCTTGCCGACTCCAGTTGGACCTAAAAATAAAAATGAGCCCAACGGTTTATTTTCTTCAGAAATACCAGCTCTTGCCCTTCTTATTGCTCTTGATATGGCTGAAATCGCCTCCTGCTGTCCAGTAACTCTTCTGTTTAAAATATCTTCCATTGTTTCCAGCTTCTTGGCTTCTTCTGTTATTAATCTTGTTACAGGAATTCCTGTCCAACGTGAAACAACTTTGGCAACTTCTTCTTCGGTTACTTCTTCTTTTAAGAAATGATGAGTTTTTTGAAGTTTAACTAATTTTTGCTCAACTAATTTTTGCTCTTTTAAAAGCTGTGGTATTTTACCATATTTTATTTCAGCTACTTTTTCTAAATCTGCCTCTCTTTGGGCAATTTCTGTCTGGTAAGAAAGTCCGTCAATTTTTTTTCTGATATCTTTTATTTTATTAATCAATGATTTTTCTGCGTCCCATTTTGCCCTGCTCTCTTTTGTTTTTTCTTTTAAATCGGCTAATTCTCTGGCAATTACTTTTAATCTTCTTTCAGAGCCTTTTTCTTTTTTTAATGCCTGTTTCTCTATTTCAAATTTTGTGATTTCTTCTTCAAATTTTTCTAATTCCTGTGGCTCTGATTCAATTTCTAATCTCAAAGCCGAAGCCGCTTCGTCCATTAAGTCAACCGCTTTGTCTGGCAAGAACCTGTCAGAAATATAGCGATTGCTCAATTCAACAGCCGCCTTAATAGCAGAATCTTTAATTCTTACTCCGTGGTGAACTTCATATTTTTCTTTGATACCTCTTAATATTGCTGTTGCGTCTTCGGCTGAAGGCTCTTGCACATAAATCGGCTGAAATCTTCTTTCCAAAGCCGGGTCTTTTTCAATATACTTTTGGTATTCTTTTAAAGTTGTAGCCCCGATTGACCTTAGCTCTCCGCGCGCCAAAGCTGGTTTTAATAAATTTGAAGCGTCAATTGCGCCTTCGGCAGCTCCGGCTCCAACCAAAGTATGAAGTTCGTCAATAAATAAAACATATTTACCGTCTGCGCGGCCAATTTCTTTTAGCAAGGCCTTTATTCTTGTTTCAAATTCTCCTCTGTATTTTGTGCCAGCAATTATTAATCCCAAATCTAATGAAATTATTTCCTTATTTTTCAAAAATTCAGGGACATTTCCCCTGGCAATTCTTTGGGCAAATCCTTCAACAATCGCTGTTTTACCAACTCCGGCTTCTCCGATTAGCACAGGATTATTTTTAGTTCTACGAGATATAATTTGCATTAATCTACGAATTTCATTATCTCTTCCGACTATTGGATCAATTTTACCGGCAGCTGCCAGATCAGTTAAGTTCCTGGTGTATTTCTCAATTACCTGATATTTTGACTCCGGCTCCGGGTCTGTAATTTTTTGTCCACCCCTGATTTGCGAAAGAATTTTTAATACCTGGTCATAATCAAGTTTTGAAGTTTTCAAATTATTTGAATTTTCTATAGAACCAAAAAAAGTAACTTTTTCTAAAATATCTCGGGCGCCTGATTTGGTGTCTAACAATGCTAAAAAGAAATGCTCAACAGAAATAAACTCGTCCCCCATTTTCATTGCTTCCTGGCGGGCTCTGTCTAAAACTTTTGCCATGTCCTGAGTTAAATAAAATTGACCAAGAACTGTGGGAGCTGCAATCACAGGAATTTTTGTAATTTGGGCTTCAATTTTCTTTTTTAAATTATCAATATCAACTCCTAATTTTTGAAGTATGGTTATAATGACAGACCCATCTTGCAAGAGCAAAGAAAAAAGCAGGTGCAGAGCATCTATTTGCTGCTGTCCTTTTTCTTGAGCCAGTTGCTGAGCCGACATTATTGCGTCCTGGGCTTTGTTTGTAAAATTGGTGCCACCGTTCATAGTTCATTA